>JAPYWT010000103.1 GCA_028276215.1 Thermoflexus sp.
CATTATGGAGGACGGGTATGACCTTTGCCCTCTGGCTGCTGATCCCGGTCGCCCTGGTTCTGGGGGTAGGGCTGGGCCTTTCGTTCTACCTGACCCGCCGCCACTACCCGGCCGAAATCCACACCCCGGCGGAGTACGGCCTGGAGTTTGAGGAAGTGCCGCTGTGGACGGCAGACGGCCTGACCCTGCGCGGCTGGTGGATCCCTGCCCCCGGCTCGGAGCGGGCGGTGGTCATCCTGCACGGGCACGGCGGCAGCATGGACGGCGACGTCCACCGCGCGCCGATGTTCCACCGGGCCGGGTTCGGGGTGCTGCTCCTGGATTTCCGTGCGCACGGCCGCAGCCCGGGCCGTCTGGCGACGTTCGGCTACAGGGAACGGTGGGACGTGCTGGCGGCGGTGGAGTTCCTCAAGAGCCGGGGGGTACAGCGCATCGGGCTACTGGGCTTCTCCTACGGCGGCATGGCATCCATGCTGGCCGCCCCCATCTGCCCCGACGTCCATGCCGTGGTGACCGACGGGGGGCCGGCCCGCCTGCGGTCGGCCATCATCGGCCGGGGGGCCGAACTGGGCCTGCCGAAAGGGATGACGGCTTTCCTGGCCTGGGTGACCATTGCCATCACCTCGGCCCGCCTGGGCGTGAACCTCTTCCGCTACGAGCCGGTGCGCTGGGTGGGGCAAATCGCCCCCCGCCCCATCCTCTTCATCCACGGCGACCTGGACCCATATTGTTTTGACTTTGACGACTTGTTCGCCGCCGCGCGCGAGCCGAAGGAGGTCTGGCGCCTGCCCGAAGTCGGGCACACCCAGGCCAGCGAGGTCTACCCGGAGGAGTTCTACCGCCGCGTGGTGGGGTTCTTTGACCGGTATCTCTGCGCCGACCTCGCCTCGCTGTCTCGCTCCTGAACGAAGTTCATAAAAGAATATATTTTTCATTGCGGCGGCTTCGCCGCCGCAATGAAAAATATATTTCCTTTACACCCGCGGGCGAAAAAGCCAGGCTTGAGGGAGAGGAGCTGGGGAAGAGGTATGATGTGGCGGCGTCCAGAGGCCGCCGCCCCCAAACCCTATACCTCTCGGCGGTGGAAAGCGGTCACGTCCTCTGGCCTTGCCAGGCGGCGCAGCCAGGGCACCTGGTCAAAATCGGGGTCAAAACTGGCAATTGCCGGAATACTGCGCTCCCGGCAGGCCAGCGCAATCAACGCGTCGTTGAAATTCAGCGCACCCGCTGAAGAGCGAATCAGCGCCAGCGCTTCTTCATAGAGGCGTGGCACATCGGGCAGTATCCAGGTAATCATCTCCTGAGGCACGCGGTGGCTCAGTCGGTCCAACAGCACACTAACTTCTGCAACAAGATTCTTCTCGTGCAGACGACGTATGGCAGCGCTGACGGCTTCGGCGACCGCGCAGTCAAAGTAAAAGAGTTCGCCGCCTGTCGCAAGAAGAGCGCTTTCCAGGGCCAGGGCCTGATCTCGCCAGAGATCGCGCGGATTGATAAGGGCCACCAGCACCGATGAGTCCACAGCGATGAGCACCTTACACCTCATCATAAAGGGCTTCTGTATCGGCCAGCGCGTCGCCTTCGTATCCTTCGGCGAGCAAATTTACCCACCTTCTGAGGCTTGAAGCCGGCACAGGCACCGTCGGATACAGATACGGCGCGCCCTGCGGTTTGGTGACCGTCTCCACTACCTGTCCTTTCTGCGCCAGTTCGTACACGAATCGGACGAACTGCTCTACAACAGCCAGGCTTTCCGGCGGCAGTTTTTCCAGCAAAGAAAGGATGCGGCTCTGGACCTGTTCCGCATACACGCTCATCGTGCCACCCCTTGCAATCAATTCTAACACGTTCTCCCGTTTTGACAATTCATGACCCTGCACCTGCACTTTCCCGACGACGGCTGGGAGCGCATCGCGCGCGATGGGTCCGCCTGGTGGGCCGGGGAACTGGACCGCCCGCTGGTGGTGCTGGAATGCGTGGAGCCGGAGGGCCGCCGCAAACCGCACTTCGCCAGCACCTTCCTGGGCAACTTCCCGCCGGACATGCCCGCCGACGACATCCTGGACCTCTTCGTCCCGCGCCTGGAGGCCACCCACTACCTGGGCGACGCCTTCCCCCGCTTCTGGCCGAACTTCGGTCCGGGCATCGTCGCCGCCTTCGCCGGGGCACAGGTCCACCCCGCCGCCGACACCACCTGGTTCACCCCCGCCCACACCGGCCCGATTGCCGACCTGCACGTCTCCGTGGACTGGGAAAACATGTGGTGGCAGCGGGTATGGCAAATGACCCGGGCCGCCGTGGCCCGCTGGGGCGGGCAACTGACGGTGGGGTTCACCGACCTGGGCGGCAATCTGGACATCCTGGCCCACCTGCGCGGCACCTGGCAACTGATGATAGACCTGGCCCGGACGCCGGAGGAGGTGGACCGTCTGGTGGGGGAGACGACGGCGGCCTGGCTGGCCTGCTACGAACGTCTCTACAGCCTGATCGCGCCAGCCGGGCGGGGCGTCACCCCCTGGGCGCCCTGCTGGTCACCGGGACGGGGCTACATGCTCCAGAGCGACATCTCCTACAACATCTCTCCGCAGATGTTCGCCCGCTTCGTCCTGCCGGACCTGGAAGCCTGCTGCGCAGCCCTGGACTACGCCTTCTACCACCTGGACGGGGTCGGGCAACTCCGCCATCTGGACCTGCTCCTCTCGCTCCCGCGGCTGCGCGGCATCCAGTGGGTGCCCGGCTACGGGAAGCCCGGGCCGGAGCAGTGGCTTCCGGTGCTGCGGCGCATCCGGGAAAGCGGCAAACTCTGCCAGGTGACGGTCTCGCCGGAGGGCGCGCTGACCATCATCCGGGCGCTGGGGGGCAAAGGTTTCTGCTTCATCATTGACGAACCGCCGCTGACCCCCGCCGAGGGCGCTGCCTTCCTGCGGGAATTGGATGAAACCACAAAGACACGAAGTTAATTGTTAATTCTTTAATTGTTAATTCCCGATGAACATCCCCAACCTGGTGCTGACACTGCTGACCCCTCGTTGCGTCCCACCGGTGTTCCTGCGGGCGGCCGTCCGTCTGGCCGTGGCGCTCCTGCGCTGGCGGTATGCACGGGAGGACCGCCGCCAGGCCGCCGCGCCGCCGCCCTATCCTGCTCCCGCCGGACCGCTCTATCTGGTGGACGGCTACCACGGTGGCGTCGTCTTCTGGGACTGGCTGGCCCTGCCCGGCGGCGGCCTCTGGTACCTCTACAACTGGCCGCTGTGCCTGCGACCGGCCCTGGAACGGGCCCTGCGGGACGACCGTTTCCGGGCCACGCTGGACCTGGACGGCTGGACGTACGAGGACATGGCGGTTCGGGCGCCCGAGGCCATCCGGCAGATGCAGGAGGCGCTCCGGTTGGGCCGGCTGGAGGTCGTGAACGGCACCTACGGCCAGCCGCTGGCCCTGTCCGTCAGCGGCGAGTCGTTCATCCGCCAACTCTTCTACGGCCTGGAGGCCATCGGGCGGGTGCTGGGGGCCGAGGTGACCGTCTTCTACTCCCAGGAGCCCGCGTATTTCCCCCAGTTGCCCCAGATTCTGCGGGGGTTTGGCTTTCGGGGCGTGATCCTGCGCACCCAGTGGGCGGCCTTCGGCACCGACCCGGCCTGTGATGCCGACGTCGTCCGCTGGCAGGGGCCCGACGGGAGCACCATCCCCGCCGTCCCCCGCTACACCTTCCAGCGCTACGACCGCCTGCGGGCCGAACATCCGGGCCTGCCGCACATGGCCCTGGCTGCCGGGGAGCGGGCGGACTGGGAACCGGAGAGCCTGGCGCCCTTTGAGCGGGCCGCCCGGGAGCGGGGCATCGCCCATCCCCTGGTCACCGACCTGAAGGACGTGAACCTGCCCGACGCCCCCCTACCCCACGCCCTGGCCCTGGCCGCGACCCCCAACGTCTGTTTCGTCACCCCCTCGGAGTACTTCGCCCTGGCGGGGGAGGAGGGTCCGACGGTGGCCTACACGCCGGACGACATCCCCAGCACCCTGCCGTGGGGCCTGCAGGCGGAGGGGCTGATGCGGGCCCGTGTGGCGGCGGAGCGCGCGCTGCTGACGGCGGAGCGGCTGGACGCGGTGGCGTATCTCCTGGGACGGGAAAGCCAGGAGGAGCACCTGGCGGAGGCGTGGAAAAATCTCTGCCTGGCCCAGCACCACGACCTGCACGTCTGCGGGCCGTGGCACTCCCGGCGGCACGGCTGCTCCATGGCCGAAGTGGGGGTGGAGCACGCCGAACGGGCCCGACGGGCCGCCGGGGAGGTGACCCGGGCCGCGCTGGCCTATCTGGCGGAGGGGGCAGGGGGCGACATCCTGGTCTTCAACCCGTCCCCCTGGCCCCGGCGGGAGTACGTGGAGGTTCCGGTAAATCGCAGGATAAATCCTGCGCTACAAATACTGGTTGACGATGCGGGAGAGGTGCCCTGTCAGTGGGTCCCTGCCGGAGACGGCGACTGGCGGGTGGGCTTTGCCCTGGACCTGCCCCCGCTGGGATACCGATGCCTGCGCTGGGTTCCGGACCAGACCGCAATGGAGACGGAACCGTTCCAGAACCCCTGGTACCGGGCAACCGTCCACCCCGACGGCAGTTTCCAATTGGAAGTGGACGGTCAACCGCTGATCACTGCCGGGGGTTACCTGACTGTCTGGCGGGACGGGGCGTGGTACGATTCCCGCTCCTCCATCCGGCGGGTAGAAGTGAGCGAAGAGGGCCCGGTCTACTGCCGTTACCGGATAGCGG
The DNA here is from genome assembly GCA_028276215.1 of Thermoflexus sp. Classification (GTDB taxonomy): domain Bacteria; phylum Chloroflexota; class Anaerolineae; order B4-G1; family DUEL01; genus SpSt-77. Next base: position 4,763 of record JAPYWT010000103.1, read on the forward strand.
GAGAGGTCGCCGGCATCCCCTTCTGCCAAACCGTCACCCTCTACCGGACCCTGCCCCGCATAGACGGGTGCATGGTGCTGGATTTCGGAGACGGGGTGTACCTGGGCCCTCAACTGGAGGATGACCGGCCCGAGCGGGCGATGTCGGTGCAGGATGAGAAGAAACTGTGCCTGGCGTTCGCGACGCCGCTGAGTCGGGCCTGGTGCGATTCGCCGTTTCTGGTGGCCCGGACGGGCCAGGAGCGAATGGTCGGCCTGCACGGGGTGAGGCTGGAGGACGGGGACAGCGCGGGGGTGGCCTTCTTCCACCGGGGGACGCCGGGGTACCACCTGGACCGCCGGGAGGGGGTGCTGCGGAACGTGCTGGCCTGGGGGCCCCGGGAGTGGATGTACGCCAGCGACAACTCGGTCACCCGGGGGCGCTCCCGCTACACGGCGCTGCGCGGGCGCCAGGAGTACGAGTACGCCATCCTGCCCTACACCCCCCGTGGGGCAAGATTCGTCTTGCCTCGCGCGGCCCTGGACTTCCAACTCCCCTGCCGCTGGCAAATGTTGCAGGCCCTCTCAGGCCGCCCGGCAGTCCCCCGGTCGTTCCTGAGCGTGGAGCCCGAATCGGTCCTGGCGACGGCCCTCTTCGTCCACCGGGGCCGGGTCTACCTCCGCCTGTGGAACGCGTCCGGGCAGGAGGCCGTCGCCGCCATCCGCACCCCGTGGGTCCGGGAATGGCATCCGGTGGACCTGCGGCTCCGGCGAGACGGCGCGCCACTCCCGTCCGACAACATTCCTCTGCCCCCTTGGGGCATCCGGACGTTGGAGATTTGACCTCTGCCCCCCCTTTTGCGTCCCCGCAAACTTCTGCTACAATAGACGACGGACGACAGACCATAGACCACGGACGACGGACCACAGACGAGAGATCGTTCAAGGAGAACGTACCAGGCACTTCTGGAAATGCCTGTAACTACCTGCCCGGGGGCTTCTGGGCAAGCGCCATAAAAGACGGTGGCGGAGATACGCCCCTGTAGCGCAGGCCGCCAGGCCTGCATGCAGGCTGACAAAGTTCCATAGAATAACAAGAACATTCGTGGCCTGCGCTATGTTCAACGGCTTCGCCGCTGCCGCCGCAGGCCTCGGCCCGAAGGGCCTTCGGCCCGAGGGCGGCAGGGGTGGGATGAGGAAGCCTGAATAGTTACCATCTTTGTGCCTCTGTGTCTTTATGTGAGGAAAAACACGTCCTGATTTCCTCCTGATTTCCAATGGAACTGCACGCTGCGCTGGAGGTCAAACCGGGAGACCTGGTTGCCTTTGTCGGGGCCGGAGGTAAGACGACGGCCATCTGGCAGTCCCTCCGTTCCCTTGTCGCCCACGGTGAGCGCGTCGTGTTCACCACGACCACCCACATTTTCAAGCCCCGACAGGCCCCGTTACTGATAGACTCGCTGCCGGACCCGGCCCTGGTCGCGTTTCTCCTGACCCGCTGGCCCGCCATCATCCTGGCCGCGGGTCTGGACGAGGAGGGGGACCCGCAAATGGCCGCGCGCTGCCCCTACCCGGCCACCCCGCGCAAACTGACCGGGCTGAAGCCGGAAGTGGTCACCGACCTGGCCCGCCGGCTGCCGGGTATCACCTGGCTGGTGGAGGCGGACGGAGCGAAAGGCCGCGCCCTGAAAGCGCCCGCCGACCACGAACCGGTCATCCCCTCAGGAACTCAACGGGTGGTCGTCGTGGGAAATCTGGCCGCGCTGGGCCGCCCCCTGGACGACGAGACGGTCCACCGGGCCGACCGGGCCGCCGCACTGCTGCAAGTCCCCCCGGGCACCCCCATCACCCCCGACATGGTCGCCGGGTTGCTGGGCCACGCGCGCGGGGGGCTGAAGTCCGTCCCACCCCGGGCCGGTGTCGTGGCCCTGCTCACCCAGATAGAACCCACCCCCCGGCCCGAGGCGGCGACGGTCGCCCGCCAGTTGCTGGCCGGCCGGCGCATCCGCCGCGTCGTCCTGGCCCGTCTGCGCGCGGCCAACCCCGTCCTGGAGGTCTGGGAATGAACGTCGCCGGGGTCGTCCTGGCCGCGGGGGGTTCCACCCGCTTCGGCCAGCCCAAACAACTGCTGGACTGGAACGGCATCCCGCTGGTCGCCCACGTCGCCGACGTGGCGCTGGAGGCGGGGCTTTGGCCCGTCGTGGTCGTTCTGGGGCACGCCGCCGAAGCGGTCCGGGCCGCCCTTGCCGGTCGCCCCGTCCACATCGCCACCAACTGGCGCTGGGAGGACGGGCTCAGTACCTCCGTCCAGACCGGCCTCAGTGCCCTCCCCCCCGACACCGACGCCGTTATCTTCCTCCAGTGCGACCAGCCCCGGGTGACCCCCGACCTCCTGCGCCAACTGGTCGCCCGTTTTGAGGAGACGGGCGCTCCCATCGTCTGTCCGGTCCACCAGGGCCGGCGCGCCTCCCCCACCCTGCTCGCCCGTCCCCTCTTCCGCGAACTGGCCGGGGTGACGGGCGACCAGGGCGGCCGCGCGCTCATCCTCCGCCACCCGGACGCGGTGGAGACCGTGGAAGTGGACGACCCGGACCTGCTGGCCGACGTGGACACGCCCGAAGAGTACGCGCGGCTGCGGGAACGGTACGCGCCGCCACCAACCGCGTCGTTCCTGGCCTCCGTCCGTCACCTCATCGTGGATATGGACGGCGTCCTCTGGCGGGGCGACCAGCCTATGCCGGGCCTGACGGACTTCTTCGCCACCCTGCGGGCGCTGGGGGTCCGCTTCGTCCTGGCGACCAACAACGCCAGCAAACGGCCCGACGAGTACCAGGAGAAACTGGCCCGCTTCGGGGTGGAGGTCCCGCTGGAGACCATCCTCACCTCCGCCCAGGCGACGGCCGACTATCTGGCCTCCATCGCGCCGCCCGGGACCCCGGTCTACGCCATCGGGGGGAACGGGGTGCGGCACGCGCTGACGGAGCGGGGATTTGTCCTGGCCGAAGAGG
>JAPYWT010000356.1 GCA_028276215.1 Thermoflexus sp.
GTTCCAGATCAGATTCCGGGCATTCATACGTGTTCCGTATTGCGTGTTCCGTACTCCGTGCTCCCCCGCCCCTCCGCTCCCCCGCCCCTCCGCCCCTCCGCTCCCCTGCTCCTCTGCGCCCTTGCTCCCTGCGACCTGCTCCGGTTGTTACGGCAGCGCCGCGCGCAGCACCCGCAGCCAGTTCTCCGCCATCACAGCGGCGATGTCGGATTCGGAGAAATTCCGCTCCGCCAGCGCGTCGGCGATCTTCTGCAGGTCGGCGACGGTGTCTATGCCCAGAGGGGCCGCCTCGGCGCCGAACCCGCCGTCAAAGTCGGACCCCAGTCCCACGTGGGCCGCGTCTCCCACCACCTGGCAGATGTGGTCTATCGCTGCCGCCACGTCCTGCAGGGTGACGGCCTCTTTGCCGTCGGCGGGGGACCAGTCGGGCATCAGGAAGCGGTTGTAGGGGACGACGCCGATGACGCCGTCCCGCGCCGCCAGGGCCCGGATCATCCGGTCGGAGAGTTGGCGGGGGCCGGGGACCAACGCCCGGGGGTTGGAGTGGGTCGCCACAATCGGCCCCTCGTACCGGTCCACCACCTCCCAGAACGCCTCCTCCGCCAGGTGGCTGACGTCCAGAATCATGCCCGATTCCGCCAGGACGTCCAGCAGGGCCCGCCCGGCGTCGGTGAGGGGGGCGGGGGCGCGGTTGCCCCCGGCGTAGCGGGAGCCGGCGGCCCATGCCAGCGCGACCAGCCGGACGCCCCGGCGGTGCCAGTGCTCCACGTCCTCGGGCCGGCGGATGGGGTCGGCCCCCTCCAGGGCCGGGATGATGCCCACCTGCGGAGTATCCCCCGCCCACGAGGCCAGCACGGCCTCCAGGTCGGCCCGGCTGCCGACCAGTCGGACCTGCTCGGACCGTTCCGCCAGCCGCTCGTAGTAGTCCAGTTGCTCGTTCGCCCGCCGGTACGCCTCCTCCTCGTCGGCGTAACTCTGGGGGTCCCAGTCCATTACCCCGGCAGCGCGGGGGGTCAGATAGACGGATCCGCAGATGACGGCGACGCGGCCCTCCAGCCACTCCGGAAGCCCCAGCATACACTGACCGTTGCGGCGGGCGGCCTCCGTCCCCTCCTCTCGCTGACGGGTCTCCCGCGCGCTGCGCAGGTAGTCCCGGCCCAGGGCCAGCCCGGCCCAGGCGATGTCTTCGTGGGCGTCTACGACGAGGGGTCTGGTCATCGTTCTTTGCAATCTCCTTTCCGGTAGCGCGAAAGAGAGCCGCAGGGTGGGTAATTACCTACCCTGAATCGTTTGCAGATAAGTAGCGTAGGCTTTAGCCTGCGAATACATAGCTTTAGCCTGCGAATACAGGCCTGGCGGCCTGCGCTACAGGGGCATGCCTTCGCCGCGTCTTTGATAGCGCTTGCCCGGGGGCTCCCTGGTAGGTAGTTACCAGGTTGGTCAGCGAATCAGCAGGTGCATCGCTTTCGCCTGTGGGTTTTTCCTCTTCAGAGAGGCAAGGACCACCTTCCGCTACGCCGGGTACTTCCCCGTCAGATGCTCCACGCCATTCCGTGGTACAACCCCCTTGTTACTCCAGGTGGAAAATGGGCGGAAGTACCGGCATCCAGAGTTTGTGCAGGTCCAGATACAAAGAGAGAAATCGGGCCAGAAGAGGGCGCAGAGCGCTATCTTCCCACAGATAGGCTGTAGCGGAGCGTAGCCCCTCCAGTGCCTTCCCCCAGGTTTGCTGTGGGGCGTGGCCCAGAGTGGCAACCAGCAGGCCAGCCACAATCAGCCCACAAACGATGCCCGGTAGAAGCCCCAGCAGGTGGTCCAGGAAACCCAGCGCGGGCAGACGGGTATCTGGGAACCCCTTGCGCAGGAGGACTTCCAGCGTCACTGTGATGCCAGCAAAAATGACCCAGAAGGCGATAAAATGGGTCAACGTGGGGGTTTTCCCCCCAACCGGGCTCAGAAAGAGTGCCAGGTAGGGATACAATAGACCCGCAGCGGCCGTTGCCAGGTAGAGGACCATCAGGCTGAACAACTGGCGGACCAGGCCCGCCACGATGGAGAGGATGCAAATGGTCACGAAGAGCAGAGCCAGTAGAATGTCCAGAACTCCGAAGGTCATGAGTCCCCTTTAGAGAAGGTCGTAGCCTGGTAGTTGCAGGTCCAGCAGATGGCGGTTGCCGATGCGGACACGGGTAAGGCCAGCCCGCCGGGCAGCGGCTTCCGCCTCCTCGGCCTGGCGGCGGCTGGTAGTACCCAGGTCATGGAAGTAGAACTGCGGAGCGAAAGCCAGGAGTGCGTACGGAATGCGCGGGTCAAAACCCGCGATGAACCGGGCGATTTGCTCCACCTCCTTCGCGTCCACATAGCCGGGTACCAGCAACGTGCTGGCGACGACGAGCGGAGGGTCGGGTCTTTCGGCGAAACGGGCCGCCGCCCGGGCGAAGTTCTCCAGAGTTTGGGCGTTATCTGCCCCCGTCAGCGCCCGATGGAGGGCTCCGTCCCAGGCCTTCAGGTCAAACTTGACGCAGCCGCCACTCTGGAGGGAAATCTCCACGGCGCGATCCATCAGGCGAGGATGCGCGCTCCCGTTGGTTTCCCAGCAGACGACGACACCCCGCTCCGCCAGCCGGTGGGCGGAGGCCAGCGCGTGGGCCATCTGGGCCGCCGGGTCACCGCCGAAGTAGCAGACGCAGTAGGTCTGCTGGTTGGCGACATCGGCCAATTCCTGGGCGCTGATTGTCCTGAACCGACGCGGGTCGGCATCCCGATAGTGCCAGTTCTGGCAGAACAGACAGTTGAACGTACACGCGGAGTAGAAGACCGCCAGGTTATGCCGGCCCCGCTGGGCAGACCCCGAACAGACCCAATCCGCGACGCAGTTGGTGGGGAGAGGGTCGCGGTACCAATGGAGAAGGCCCCGTTCCGGGGTCCCCGCCAGATGGCGGAGTTTGCCTTCGCGGACTTCTCTCAGACCGCAGTATCCTCGCTCCCCTTCCCCGATGACGCATTCGTGGGTGCACAAACCGCAGAGAATCCCCTCAGCGGCACGAGGCGGGGTCTCCGGAAGGCCAAAAGTGCGGCGCGTGGCGGCATGGGCTCCCTCGGCCTTCCGCAGTGCCTCCGGATGGTGCTCCCGGATGCATTCGCGGCAAACGCCCAGGATAGAGGCGACTGTCAAATCGGAGCGCCTGCAGAGAGTACAGGTTATATGCCGCGCCATCTCCAAGCAGGAGTAATTGTAGCACTGCCTTGAAGGATAGACAAGTAAAGTGATTGTCCACCTGTTGGTAAAACCGGGGTATAGCGGGAATCATTTGAACCAGGGGGGAGCGCCACTGGACCTCTTGCTGGCCTGAGGGGGGTGGGGAAGAAAAACAAGAGCAGCGGAGAGAAGTGCCTCTCCTCTCCCCTTTGCCGAATTTTGAACAATCACGCGTTCATTCATGAGTCTCCTGCAAAAAGGTCATTTCACCGCCGAGACGCAGAGTACGCAGAGATTATGCTAATGTAGAACTCTGCGCTCTCGGCGTCTCTGCGGTGAGTTTTTGCAGTGAAGTCATTCATGCAAAACATTACCGGCTTAGCATACGGGCCCAATGGGGGTTTGGGGGGGGCGGACC
>JAPYWT010000203.1 GCA_028276215.1 Thermoflexus sp.
TCATCGGGCAGGTCATCGCTTCCCGCTCCGTCCTCTTCTACCTGGCCGACCCCCGCAGCGGGCTGTACATTCCCCGCGCATTCGGCGACCACTCCTCACCCCCCCCGCCGCCTTTCCGCTCCGATGGGCCGCTGGCCCGCCGGATGACCGTCGCCAACCGTCCCCTCTACCTCTCAGTGGACGATGTCCTTCCGCCGGACCTGGAAGAGGAGGAGGAACGGCTGGCCGCGCTGGGGCCGGCCCTCTTCGTCCCCCTGCCCGGATGGGGATGGCTGACCGTCGGCCCCACCCGCCTGGAACGCTTCCGCGCGCGCGATGCCTGGTTCCTGGAGACCCTGGCCCCCCAGGTGGTCGCCGCCCTGGACCGGGTCCGGCTGATTACGGACCTGGAGCGCCGGGTGCAGGAACTGGAAGTCGTGGGCACCATTGCCCAGTCCGTCAGTTTCTCCGTCCAGCCGGACGACCTGATGGAACTGATCTACACCCAGACCAACCGGGTACTGGATGCCCGCAACTTCTACATCGCCCTCTACGACCCCCGGAGCCGCACCCTGCGCTTCGCCTTTTACGTGGAGAACGGCGAACGGCGGTATCCAGAAGACGTCTGGCCCGATACGGAGGGGCTGACCGGCCTCATCGTCCGCACCGGTCACCCCATTGTGACCGACGACTACCTGACCGAATGCCAGCGTCGGGGGGTCCGGCCCGGCGGACGGCCCGGCAAGGCCTGGATGGGGATGCCGCTCATCTCCCAGGACCGCGTCCTGGGCGTCATCAATATCTCCAGTTTTGACCCTAACGTGACCTACACGCCGGAGCAGGTGCGGGTATTCCAGGTCATCGCCGACCAGGCCGCGACCATCCTGGACAAGGCCCGCCTCTACCAGGAGACGGAGAAGTGGGCCCGGCGGCTGGAGGGGCTGAACGAAGTGGGCCATCTCCTGGCGTCCACACTGGACCTGAACCGTCTGCTGGACCTGACGGTCCAGAAGGCGGTGGACCTGCTGGAGGCGGAGGCCGGCTCATTGCTGCTGGTGGACGAGGAGAGCGGGGACCTGGTCTTCCAGGTCGCCGTCGGAGTGCCCGACCTGACCGGCACCCGATTGCCCGCCGGGACGGGTATCGCCGGACAGGTCGTCCGGGAGAACCGTCCCGTTCGGGTGGACGACGTCCGGCAGGACAGACACTGGTATCCGGAAGTAGACCGCCGCTCCCATTTTGTCACCCGTTCGCTCCTCTGCGCGCCCCTGACGGCCCGTGGGACCGTCATCGGCGTGCTGGAAGTGCTGAATCGGCGAGACGGCCGCCCCTTTGATGACGAGGACGAGCGGTTGCTGACCGCCTTCGCCGCGCAGGCGGCGGTGGCCATCCAGAACGCCCGCCTCTTCGCCATGACCGACCAGGCGCTGGCGGCCCGGGTGGAGGAACTCTCCATGATGCAGCGGATTGACCGGGAACTGAACGCCACCCTGGACTACGAGCAGACGATGCGGGCGGCGCTGGAATGGGCGATTCAGCGCACCGGCGCCGACGTCGGGCTGATCGCGGTCCTGGCCGAAGAGGACGGCCGGCAGGGCCTCCGGCTCCTGGTCTACCAGGGCTATCCTCCCGACGCAGTGGAGCCGTACCGGGAGACCCTCTGGCCGCTGGACCGGGGCATTGTGGGACGGGTAGCCCGGACGGGTCGGCCCGAACTGGTCTCCGATGTTCGCAACGACCCCGATTATGTGGCCGCCGCCGGGGGGATGGTCGCTCAGATGACCGTCCCCATCTGGCGGGAGGAACGGATTATCGGCATCATCGTCCTGGAGAGCGCCCGGCCGGGACAATTTGACCAGGATGCGCTGGACTTTGTCGTCCGTCTGGCCGACCATGCGGCCATCGCGATGGAGAACGCCCGCCTCTTCGCTGCGGTGGAGGCCGCCAACCAGGCCAAGACGGAATTCATCTCCTTCGTCTCCCACGAACTGAAGCAGCCGATGACGGCCATCAAGGGGTACACCGACCTGCTGGTCAAGGGGCTGGCGGGCGACCTGACCGAGACGCAGCGCTCGTTCCTGGAAGTCATCCGTTCCAACCTGAACCGGATGGACACAATGGTGCAGGAACTGCTGGACATCTCCCGCATTGAGGCCGGGCGGCTGCGGCTGGAAATCGGGCAGGTGGCGCTGCGGGAGGCGGTAGAGGAGGCGGTGCGAACCATCCGGCAGGAGATAGAGGCCAAACGGCAGACGCTGGAGGTGGAGATTGTGGAGCCGTTGCCCCCGGTCCGGGCCGACCGGAATCGGGTGGTGCAGATTCTGACCAACCTGCTGAGCAACGCGTACAAGTACACCCCGGAGGAGGGCCATATCCGGGTGACCGTTCAGCCGGATGGGGGGGTCGTGGTCTGCTCCGTCTCCGATACGGGCATCGGTATCGCGCCGGAGGAGCAGGAGCGGCTGTTCACCAAGTTCTTCCGTTCCCAGCACCCGGCGGTGCGCAACGTGCCGGGCACCGGTTTGGGACTGGTCATCACCAAGAGTTTGGTGGAACTTCAGGGCGGCCAGATTTGGGTGGAGAGCGAGCCAGGGAAAGGGAGCACGTTCACCTTCACCCTGCCCGTGGCAGTATAAAAACCACAAAGGACACGAAGGACACAAAGGACACAAAGGAATCTTGAAACTACCTACCAGGGAGCCCCCGGGCAAGCGCTATCAAAGACGCGGCAAAGGCATGCCCCTGTAGCGCAGGCCGCCAGGCCTGTATTCGCAGGCTAAAGCCTGCGCTACATTATCTGCAAACGATTCAGGGTAGGTAATTACGGAATCTTTCAAATTTCGCGTCTTTCGCGCCTTTCGTGAATCCCCATGATCCACACCGAACACCTCACCAAACGATTTGATGACTTCACCGCCGTGGATGGGGTCACGTTGACCGTCCGGCCGGGGCGGATTCTGGCCCTGCTGGGCCCCAACGGGGCCGGGAAGACCACCACGGTGCGCATGCTGGCGGCCATCTTGATGCCCACGGAGGGCCGGGCAGTGGTCGCCGGGTACGACACCCGCCAGGACCCCATCGCCGTCCGCCAGTCGGTGGGGCTCCTGACCGAACAGCCGGGCCTCTATCTGCGGATGTATGGAGGGGAATACCTGGAGTTCTTTGGCCGACTCTACGGGCTGGACCCGGATATTTGCCGACGGCGGGCCCGGGAGTGGCTGGACCGGTTCGCCATGCCGGAGGCGTGGGACCGGCGCATCGGGGAGTACTCCAAGGGGATGCGCCAGAAACTGGCGCTGGTGCGGGCGCTGCTCCACGACCCACCCGTCCTCCTGCTGGATGAGCCCACCTCGGCGATGGACCCCCACAGTGCCAAACTGGTGCGGGACGCCATCCTCTCCCTGCGGGATGAGCGGCGCACCATTCTGGTCTGCACCCACAACCTGACGGAGGCCGAACTGATCGCGGACGAGATTGCCATCATCCGGCGTGGGCAGATTGTGGCCCTGGGGACACCGGCGGAGTTGAAGCGACAACTGCTGGGCCCCCCGTTAATGGAACTCCGTCTTGCGGCGTCCACCGACGGGGCCCGTCCCCTGGTCGCCCGCTGGGCTCCGGTTGTGGAGGAAGGGCCGGACTGGATCCGCTATCGGGCCGAGGCGCCGGAGGCGGTCAACCCGGCCATCCTGCGCGCCCTGGCAGAGGCCGACATCCCGGTGGTGACCCTCAGCGAGGTCCCCCGCAGTCTGGAAGCGGTCTATTTGCGGGTGGTGGAAGGATGAGCGGAATGGAACGGGTACGCAGGCCTGTCCGGACCCTCTGGATACAGCAGGTCTGGCATCTCACGTGGCGGGAACTGCGGGATTACCTGCGGGACTGGCGTATCCTCTTCCCCATTTTCACCCTGACGCTGCTCTTCCCCCTGGTGATGCGCTTTGTCACGGGCTACCTGGAGGCTTCCTTCTACGAACGCTGGGGGGCGGAAGGGGTGACCACCCGCCTGCTTCCCCTGATGCTCCTGCTGGTGGGGTTTGTCCCCATCTCCATCTCCCTGGTCATCGCGCTGGAGGCCTTCGTGGGGGAGAAGGAGCGCATGAGTCTGGAGCCGCTCCTGGCAACCCCCCTCTCCGACCTGCAACTGTATCTGGGGAAGACCATCGCCGCGCTCCTCCTCCCGCTGATGGCCGGCACCGTCGGCATCGCCTTCTATCTGGTTGTCCTGCCCATAGAAACGCGCCCGGACCCGATGACCCTGCTGCAGATCATCCTCCTGACCCTGGGGAAAGCGCTGGTGATGGTCTCCGGCGCGGTCATCATCTCCAGCCAGACCACCAGCGTCCGGGCGGCCAACCTCCTGGCCAGTTTCGTCATTATCCCGATGACCCTCCTCATCCAGCAGGAGAGCCTCACCCTCCTTGAGGGGGGAAAAGAGGTCCTGTGGTACATCCTGCTGTTCCTGCTGGTGGCGAATGTGATGCTGGTCCGGATGGGCATCCGGCTCTTCAACCGCGAGGAGTTGCTGGGGCGGGAGATTGACGAACTGAATCTGCGCAACGTCTGGCGGATGTTCCGGCGGCATTTTGTCTGGGAACGGTGGTTCTTCGGACGGCCGCCGGACCGGTTACCCCGTCTTCTGCGCTGGCTGAGCACCTGGACCGGGCTGTATCTGCGGGATATTCCCCGGGTTCTGGCCCGTTCCTATCCGGCCCTGGCTCTGGTCCTGATCTCCCTGGCGGGCGCAGTGTGGGTGGGCTGGGAGGTCGCGATCCGCTTCCGCATCCCGGCCGAATACATCCCGCTGGACCAGATCACCGAAGAGACGTTCCGCCAGGCCTCCACCATTTCTTTGCTGCCAGCCTTAACCCCCTGGGGCATTCTGCAGAACAACATCCGCTCCCTCATCCTGGCCGCGCTGTTAGGGACATTTTCCTTCGGATCGCTGGCGGCCATCCTGTTGATGGCCCCCATCGCCATCATCGCCTACGCCACCTGCCAGGTCGCCTGGGCGGGATACGACCCGCTGACGTTTGTGTTGACCTTTGTGGTGCCCCACGGCGTGCTGGAGATGCCCGCCGCCATCATCGCCACCGCGCTGGCGGTGCGCCTGGGCGCGACCTTCATCGCCCCGCCCCGGGGGATGACGGTGGGGGAAGGGTGGATGCAGGCCCTGGCAGACTTTGTGAAGGTCTTCGTGGCGGTCGTCGTCCCCCTGCTGGCCCTGGCGGCGGCCGTGGAGGCCTTCCTGACGCCCGCCCTTGTGCTGGCGGTGTACGGCCGCTAAACGGCCCTGA
>JAPYWT010000119.1 GCA_028276215.1 Thermoflexus sp.
AGCCCACTGGAGCACGATGCGGGCGTCCGGCCCGCCGAAGACAGCCCCGTCCGGCGGGCTCAGCAGGGGCGGCGGCGGATAGGGCAGAATGGGCGTCGGCGTGGCGTAGGGGTTGGGGGTGGGCGTCGGCGTGGGCATCGGCGTCCCCAGCGGGATGATCAACGGCTGGTTGACCCGGATGACATCCGAGCCCGCAGGAATTTCCGGATTCGCCGCCCGGATCAGGGAGACGGTGACACTGTACTTCTGCGCAATGGAGATGAGCGTCTCCCCCGGAGCGACGACGTGGATGATGTAGTCGCCCGGCGTAGGGGTCGGCGTGACTGTCCCCGGCAGGGGAGAGGGCGTCGGGGTGGGACGGGCCGGGGGGATGAGCAGCACCTGCCCGATCTGCAACGCGTCCGGGTTGATGCCCGGATTCAGGGCGACGATTTCCTCCACCGTCGTATCGTACCGGACCGCGATGGAAGAGAGGGTGTCGTTCGGCTGGACCTGGTGGGCCCGGGGCGGCAGAGGGGTGGGCGTGGGCGTCTCGGTGGGCGTGGCGGTGGGGGTCGCTGTGGCCGCAGGCGTCGCCGTCCGGGTTGGGGTGACGGTGGGCGTGGGGGACGGGAACACCTGGGGGAACAGAAGTGGCCCCAGGAGCCAGTACGCCGTCCCCAGGACCAGCAACGCCACCGCAAAGGCCGCCACCCAGAACCCCCAATGGGAATGGCGGACCGGCGCCACCGACGGCTGAGTTTCCGCCTCCGCCAGTGCTTCCGTCAGCGGCGCGCCGCAGATGATGCATGTTCGGGCCCGGGCCGAGACCTTCGTCCCGCACGCCGGGCATGTTCGGGATTGCTCCTCACTCATTGGTCAGTCGGTGGTTGGTAGACTGGTAAATTGGTCATTGGTCATTGGTCATTCGGTCATTGGTCATTGCGTCATTCCGTCCAGCCCCAGTTCCGTCGCGATGGACTGCATGGCCTCCAGGACGACGCCGACGTGCTCCCAGAGGTCCACGCCCAGAAGCGCCGCGCCTTCCTCGGCCGCGCCCCGGTCGGCGCCCGCCGCGAACCGCTTGTCCTTCCACTTGTTCTTGACGCTTTTGACCGTGATCTGGCGGATGTCTTTGGACGGGTGGACCAGCGTCACGGCGACGATGAGGCCGGTCAGGTCGTCCACCGCGTAGAGGGCCTGCTCCATTCGGCTCTCGCGGGAGACGCCGGTCCGCTCGGCGGCGTGGGAGAGGACGGCGCGGACAACGTCCTCGGGCCAGCCCTGCTCCCGCAGGATGCGGGCACCGGTCAGCGGGTGGTCGTCGGGGAAGCGCTCGTAGTCAAAGTCGTGCAGCAGCCCCACGGCGGCCCACTTCTCCTCGTCCTCGCCGAAACGGCGGGCGTAGGCCCGCATCGCCGCCTCCACGGCCAGCATGTGCTTGATCAGGTTCGGGTTCTGGACGTACTCGGTGACCAGTTTCCAGGCGTTCTCTCGGGTTGGCTGCATGGGAACCTCCTGGGAAACGTGAAACGTGAAAACGTGAAACGTGAAACGTGAAACGTGAAAACGTGAAGCGTCAAAATATTGGAATCGGGTCGCCCAGGACGGGAAGGGGGCGGCGAATCCACAGGTCCCACCAGGCCAGCCAGAGGGCCGGGACCTCGCGGGCCTGGTAGCGGCGGATGTGGATGTAGGGCCGCCGGTCCGCCACATAGCCCACCGCGTCCAGCCCCAGCCCGTGGCAGGTATAGAGGGCGCGCGGCAGGTGGTACCGCTGAGTGACCACCACCACCTCCGTCAGGCCGAAAATGGCCTTCGCCCGGTAGCAGGTGTCGTAAGTGCGCCGCCCGGCGTAGTCCAGGACAATGTCCTCCTCCGGCATCCCCAGCGCCAGGGCCACCTCCCGCATCTTCTCCGGCTCGTTGTAGTGGACGAAGCGGTTGTCGCCGCTGAAGAGCAGTTTCCGCACCCGCCCGGCCCGGTAGAGGTCCACCGCCGCCGCCACCCGGTCCCGCAGGATGTCGCTGGGGGTGCCGTCGGGCCAGTAGCCCGCGCCGAAGACCAGCGCCACGGGGCGCTCGGGCACCGCCGCCGGGTCGGTGTAGATGACCCCCCGGTAGCGCACCGTCAGCGTCCAGAGGGTCCAAGCCCCGACCGCACCCAGAGCGGAGAGCAGGAGAACGCAGGCCAGCGCGGGCTTAACTCTGTTTTTGAAAGTACTTCCGGGGGACATGGGTCAGCACAATCGGCTCCAGCAGGTCCAAATGCCGGAGATTTATGAAATAGTGGCAATTCTCCACCAGACGCTGGAAATCCCGCCTGCGGGCCAGCCATCCGCCCCCGTCGGCGAAGTTGACGAAGACCCGGTTCTCCCGATTGCGGCTGTTGGAGCGGCGGATGTCATCGTACGCCGTCTCCATATCCCGGGCCTTGGTGCTCTGGCCGCTGCTGGTGGTCTCCTGAAAAGAGCACATCAGAATCACCCAGGGATCATCCAGCGAGGGCACGGCGAAGTCTACATTCACGTTGACGAAGCGGGACCGGCCCTGCTCAAAACCGACCCCGTACCGCTCCCGGATGCCCTCCAATCGGCCGCGAATACAGGCCTCCACCCGATACCCCTTCCGACCGCTATAGGTGCCAATCAGTGCGCGCTTATACCGGACCCTGCGGGCCGCCACGGAGCCGGCGGCAATTTCCCGGAAATTCAGCGCTTCCAGATAGTAGCGCGGAATAACGGCCTGCAATTCTGCATCGCGGACGCCGTCCATGAGCAAATGAGCGACCGCCGATGCGAAATCCGGGTCTGCTTGAATCCGGCGGGTGATTTGCTGCATCGTCCACTCCCGGTCCAGCGGAACCGGAATCCGCCCAATCTGGCGGAGCAGGGAGATAATTCGCAGAAACTTTTCCTCCGAAAGTTCCACCTCGCGCAGGATAAATTCCAGGGCTCCCTCCTGCTCCCGTAGCAGGGCCGCCAGCGAATCCGGGCTCATCATGCTTTTCTCCGTCACGCCGTACTGTTCCGCCAGCCGGAGCAGACGGTCCACCTCCTGGTCAATCTCCTGCTCCAGTTCGTTGTCCACGTAGAAAATGGTGATAGAGTTCCAGGCTTCCTCAAAAGAGAGTTTACGAGGCGTCTGCGTCATTTTCCACCCCCAGCAGTTTCGCCGCTTTCAGGGCCTTGCCCCAGGTCGGGAACGCCTCCAGGAACGGCTCCAGCCCGTACCGGCTCATCTGACGGACGTCGTCCGGAGTCGGGAGACGGCCCAGTTGTCGGGCAATCTCCCGCAGTTCCAGTTGCAGGGCCTTTTTGTTGTAGCGGGGGCGCGGGCGCGGCACCGGCGGGCGGTAGACGTCGCCCCAAACCTCCACCTGGGCCAGTTTCTCCCGGGTAATGGCCACATAGGTTGGATCAATGTCTATGGCGATGTACCGGCGCCCCAGCCGGGCCGCCACCACCGCCGTTGTGCCCGTCCCGGCCAGCCCGTCCAGAACGATGTCCCCCGGATTGGTGGACAACCGGATAATCCGCTCCATCAGCGCGTCCGGCAACTGGCACGGGTGATAATCCCGGTGGCGCCGGTGCTTGATCCGGTGGACGTCCCACCAGATGTCCGTCAGCGGCTCCTTCTGGTCGTCCCCCCGCGCCTTCCGCCACCGGATACAGGACGAACGGAGACAGTAAAAGCGGGCATCTATCTCCCCCACGTCCTCGTAGTTGAACGTGAAATCGGTGGGGTGCTTCGTGTAGAAGAGAAGGGCATAATGGGCCGGCATCACCTTCCCGCGCGGCTCGGAAAGGGCGTCCCAGACAATCCAGTTCTGGAAATACAGGCGACGGTTCAGGTACGCCGCGTGGTACATCCCCCAGCGGGGCAGGTTCAGGACGTAGAGAGAACCGGTGGGCTTCAGGATGCGAACATACTCATCCAGCCAGGCGTTGCACCACTCCAGATAGACTTCCCGGTCCTTCTCGTCGTCGTAGGTCGTATAGGCCTTGTCCAGATTGTACGGCGGGTCGGCGAAGACCAGGTCCACCGACTCGTCCGGGAACGTCCTCAGGACTTCCAGGATGTCTCCCTGAATGACGGTGTTGACGGGCAGGTTGTTTTCGGGCAGGATAAATCCTGTGCTACGTGGACTGAGCAGGCCGGGGAGCGGCGCCATTCGGTACCGGACGGGCCCTTCAGCGGTCCGGGCCTCTCCCGGCCGGGCCAGTCGTTCGGCCGGGCCGATCATGCCTTCCAGCGCCGCGGCGTCCTCCGGACGGCCGGTGGGAGAGACCATCCGCAGCAGCGTTTCCAGGACGGGAGCGGAGAGACCGGTGTAGTTGTTTCCCGGCGGCAGGTCCTTCCAGACGTCCGAAATGGCGACGCCCTCCGGGTGCATCAGGTGGCTCTTCCCGCCCCAATCCCGCAGCGGCTTCCCGCACGCCCGACAGTATCGGTGTGGGAAACGGACGCGGGAAATCTGGAACGTCTCGCCTTTGGCGAACATCAGGAGCGCCGCGTGGACGGACGGGAGACGGCTTCCCAGCCGCAGGGCCGACTCCACGGCAATCCAGTACTTGAAGCGCAGACGGCCATCCAGGTGGACGCCCAGGTCCGGCAGGTTTTCGGGGACGCCCTGGACGAAGAGCAGGCCACCCTCCCGCAGGGCCCGGGCGGCCGCGTCCGCACAGGAGACCCACCGCTCCGTCGTGTCGGTCCCCGTCACCAGAACGACGAAATCCAGAGACCCCTCCGGAGCCTCCGCCAGCGCCGAAACCAGTTCCTCACCCGCCAGATACCTGACCATAGCCTGCAATCTGCAACCCGCAATCCGCAATCAGCAATCAGCAATCAGCAATCTGCAATCTGCAATCTGCTTACGGCACCACCAGCGTCACCGCCGCCACCGTCTCCAGGTCCGGCCCCCAGATGACGGTGACGACCCGGCCCGTCCGCTGGACGCAGGCCGCTCCCGCCGGTCCGCTCCAGAAGGCCCCCCGCCCGTTCAGGCCTGTGGCGGGCAGGTTCAACAATTTCTGCAAATCCTTCGGGTCGGCGGCAACCAGCGGCGGGGTGCGGAAGCGAGGGACCAGCAGGTGGTAGGCGCGCTCAAACTCCACCGCCTCGTCCCGGGTCTCCCAGGCCAGCCGCCAGACGATGACCTGGCGGCCTGTCCCGTCCTCCCAGAGGGTGAACGTATCCCCGGCCCAGCCGTCGGCGGCGCGGCGGGCCGCCCCGTCGTCGTCCAGGTAGGCCGCCAGATGCAGGCCGACCAGAAACTCGCCGACGGTGTCCCGCCGGACCAACTTCCAGCCTTTGCCCAGAGCCGCCGTCAGGTCCGGGACGGCCGGTTCCAGCGGGGGACGGCGGTCCCGGTAGCGCTCCGGATGCAGGACTTCCTGGGTGGTGCACGGCGGGGCGGCGTAGGCCCGGTTGACGGCGGCCCAGCCACCGTCGGCGTCCAGCGCGGCGACAAAGCGCGCCCCGTCCCGATAGGGGAAAAGGCGGATTTCCTCAAACGCCGCGACGCTGCTGAGGGGCGCGTAGGTCGGCTCCTCAGCCCCCGCCGCCAGACGGGCCAGACGGTCCACCTCCTGTGGGTCGGCAGCCACTCCGGCGTAGCGCGCAGTGGTGAGGACGGCGTCCCCTTCCACCAGGGCCCGCCGGGCCAGCGCGGCGTCGGCGGTGGGCCGACAGGCGGCGGTCAGAGGGACGCGCGGGGGCTCGGCACCGTCGCCCAGCAGAAACGCGTTGTCCTGCAGCGCGTGGGCCAGGGTGTGGACCAGGGCCAGTTCGTCGTCGGGGGTAGCGGGCCCCCGGCCCGCCACCAGCAGAATCTGTCGCCCCGCCGGGACATAGAGGCTGAAGACCCGGGCCGCCTGCGCGGTGACGTCCGGCAGCGGCAACGGGTCCAGCCGGGGTACCAGTCCCAGCAGACCGTAGAGACCCAGCGCCTCCTGGGGCCGAAGGTCGCCGTACCGCTGCAGAAGGTAGAGCGCGATCTCCCGCTCCGACGGGAAGGAGACGGGGAACTGCTCCACCGGCGGAAGGTCCCGCACCCGGGCCAGGATGCGGGCGACCTCGTGGACGGCGCGGGCGCTCTGAATCTGGGAGAGGGGGACGGCCCGGGTGGGGGTGGGGACGGCCGTCGGGGAGGGTGTCGGTTCGGTCGGAGAGGCCTCCGCGCGGGTCGTGGGGGCCCCCAGGGGCGACGCCGGCTCCTGCGGCGACGGGAGCGGGGAGAGCGCGGCCAGTCGGCGCATCGTGGTGGTCACGGTGTAGGCCAGCAGGCCGAACACCACGACCACCGCGGTCGCCATCAGGGCCAGGATCAACCGCTGGCGGGGAGTGAACCCCCTCACCGCAGCGCCTCCTCCTGGGCCGCGATGAGCGCCGCGATACCCCGACGGGCCAGGTCCAGCATCTGCAACAGCCGGTTTCGGGAGAACAGGGCCCCCTCCGCCGTCCCCTGCACTTCCACGAACCGCCCGTCTCCGGTCATCACCACGTTCAGGTCCACCTCAGCCTGGCTATCCTCCTCGTAGCAGAGGTCCAGCCGGACCTCCCCCTGCACCACGCCGACGCTGACGGCCGCGATGGGGGTGCGAATGAGGTCCGGGGGGACGACGCCCCGGGCGGCCAGCCGGCGCAGGGCCAGGGCCAGCGCGACGTACCCGCCGGTGACGGCAGCGGTGCGGGTGCCGCCGTCGGCCTGCAGGACGTCGCAGTCCAGGATCAGAGTCCGCTCCCCCAGTCGGGCCAGGTCCAGGCCGGCGCGCAGGGAGCGCCCGATGAAGCGGCGAATCTCCTGCGTTCGCCCGCCGGTCAGGCCGTTCTCGCGGGGCGTGCGGGTGTGGGTGGAACGGGGGAGCAGCGCGTACTCCGCCGTCAGCCAGCCCTGCCCGGAACCGGCCAGCCAGCGCGGTACCCCCTCCTGCAGGGTGAGGTTGCAGAGCACGCGGGTCCGCCCCCACTCCACCAGGACCGACCCCTCCGGGTAGTCCACGTAGTCCAGGATGAAGCGGACGGGGCGGAGTTCGTCGGGCCGTCGTCCATCGGGTCGGGAAGATGCCATTTCTCTTTCCAAGTAGGACAACTGCTCGCAGTTGTCCTACAAAATGTTCACGGCGTCCCGCCGGTGATCGGGGAAGAGGGTTGCAGTTGCCCCAGCAGTTGCTCTATGGCCGGTTTCTGGTCCTCCGGAGCCATCTGGAGCGCGGTCTGGGCCTCCGCCAGCGCCATCTCCGGGGCCCCCATCCGATAGTAGGCAATC
>JAPYWT010000104.1 GCA_028276215.1 Thermoflexus sp.
ACGAAGGACACGAAGGCCGCACAAAGGGCACGAAGGATGATATTTTATCCCTTTGTGTCCTTTGTGAGTACTTTGTGTCCTTTGTGGTAGGTAATTACGAATTGACACGAATTTTGATTTTATTCGTGACTCCACTGCAAAAAGGTTCTTTATCGCAGAGACCGCAGAGTACGCAGAGCAATATCAAAGAAAGTCTCTGCGCTCTCCGCGTTCTCTGCGATGAGTTTTTGCAGTGAACTCATTCGTGAAATTCGTGCAATTCGTGGCAAATAGACGCGATGAAACGTCACCTCTGGAAAGTTCTGCTGGCCTTCCTGGCCCTGCTGGCGGGGGTCGGGGCCGTGGGCGCCCATCTCCTCCTGGCCGACCTGCCCTCCCCCGACACCCTCTACGAGCACCAGACCGGCGCCTCCTCCCGCATCCTGGACCGGGAAGGCCGTCTGCTCTACGAAATTGCCGACCCCCACGCCGGGCGCCACGTCCCGGTGCCGCTGGAGGAGATTCCCCTCTACTGCCGCCAGGCCACCGTCGCCACCGAGGACGCCAATTTCTACACCAACCCCGGCGTGGACCTGCGGGGCATCCTGCGCGCGGTCTGGATCAACCTCCGGGGCGGTGAGGTGCTGGCGGGCGGTTCCACCATCACCCAACAGGTGGCCCGCAACCTCCTCCTCTCCCCCCAGGAGCGGAGCCAGCGCACCCTCCTGCGCAAACTGCGGGAGTCCATCCTGGCCTGGCGCATCGCCCGGACGTTCTCCAAAGACGAAGTCCTGGCCCTCTACCTGAACGAGGTCTACTACGGCAACCTGGCCTACGGTATGGAGGCGGCCGCGCGGACGTACTTCGGCAAGAGCGTCCGGGAACTGAGCCTGGCGGAGTGCGCGCTTCTGGCCGGCCTCCCCCAGTCCCCCGCCCTTTACGACCCCCTGACCGACCCGGAACGGGCCCGGAAGCGGCAGCGGGTGGTCCTGGGGCTGATGGTGGAGCAGGGGTACATCACCCCCGAACAGGCAGAACTGGCGGCGCAGGAGCGGCTCCACTTCGCCGCGACCCCTTTCCCCATCCAGGCGCCGCATTTCGTGATGTACGTCTGGAACTGGCTGCAGGAGCGCTTCGGCGCGGAGGCCCTCTACACCGGGGGGCTGGTCGTCACCACGACGCTGGACCTGGACCTCCAGCGGACTGCCGAGGAGGTCATCCGGCGGCACCTGGCGCGGCTGGCCCAGGCCAGCGAGGAGAGCGGCCTGCGGGAGGTGAACAACGCCGCGCTGGTGGCGCTGGACCCGCAGACGGGCGCGATTCTGGCAATGGTCGGCAGCCCCGACTACTTCAACCCGGACATAGACGGCGCGGTGAACGCGGCGCTGGCCCTCCGGCAGCCCGGCTCCGCCATCAAGCCCCTCACCTACGCCGCCGCCTTCACCCCCTACACCGACGGCCAGGCAGACGTAGGGGCGACCCCTGCGGTCGCCCCAGGGCAGGGGCAAGCCCTGCCCCTACTGACCCCTGCCTCCGTTATTATGGACGTCCGCACCGCTTTCCCGACCCGCGAGGGGCTCCCCTACGTACCCTTGAACTACGACCACCGGTTCCATGGGCCGGTCTCCGCACGGGAGGCGCTGGCCCAGTCCCTCAACGTCCCCGCCGTGCGGGTGCTCCAGATGGTGGGGGTGGACCGGCTGGTGGCGCTGGCCAGCGACCTGGGGATGACCTCCTTCGGGACGGGGGAGCGGTTCGGGCTGGCGCTGACGCTGGGCGGGGGCGAGGTGCGCCTGCTGGAACTGACCGCCGCCTACGCGGCCTTCGCCAGCGGCGGGCGGCGGGTGGAGCCCTTCGGCGTGCTGGAGGTGCGGGACGCCCGGGGGCATCTGCGCTATCGGGCCCCGATGGCCCCCGGCCCGCAGGTACTGGACCCCCGCGTCGCCTACCTCATCACCGACATCCTCTCCGACGAGCGGGCCCGCGCGCCGGCCTTCGGCACCGGCAGTGTCCTCAACCTCTCCCGCCCGGCGGCGGTCAAGACCGGCACCTCATCGGACTGGCGGGACAACTGGACGGTGGGGTACGTGCCGCAGTTGGTGACCGGGGTCTGGGTGGGGAACGCCGACGGGCGGCCGATGCGGGACGTTTCCGGGGTGGAGGGGGCCGGCCCGATCTGGCACGATTTTATGGAACGGGCGCTGCGGGGGCAGCCGGTCATCCCCTTCGCGGAGCCGCCGGGGCTGGAGCGGGTGCGGGTCTGTGTCCCCTCGGGGCTTCTGCCGACGGACCTCTGCCCGCGCACGCGCGAGGAACTCTTCATCGCCGGTACCGCCCCGACGGAACCGGACAACTGGTACCGGCGCTTCCGGATAGACCGCGCCACGGGCCTCCCGGCGGGGCCCGACACGCCGCCGGAGCGGGTGGAGGAACGGGTGTACATCGTCCCTCCGGCGGAGGTCTGGGAGTGGGCACGGGCCAACGGGTGGCCCCTCCCGCCGGAGGCGGCCCTCCGCTCCACCGCGTCCTCAACCTCAGGGGAACTCCCAGGTCTGCCTCTGGTGATCACCCACCCCGATAACGGCACAATTTACCGCCTCTCCCCCGTCGTGCCGGGGGCCTACCAGGCCATCCGCGTCGCCGTCCGCCCGGCGGACGGCGTCCGGGTGGCGGAGGTGACCCTGTACGTGGACGACCAGCCGCTGGCGACGTTCACCGCCCCGCCCTACGAGGTCCTCTGGACGCTGGAAGTGGGGGAGCACACCTTCCAGGCCGTGGGGCGGGACGAAGAGGGGCGCCCTCTCCAGAGCGCCCCGGTGTCTATTCGCGTCTCTGCCCCCTGAGGGGGATTAACTCCCCAGCCCCAGCAGGCCCCGCAGGAAGCGCAGAATCTTCTCCCAGAAACTGCCCCCTTCCGGGGACGGGGCCGACTCCTGCGGTACGGGCTCCGGCGACCCCGCCACCTCCACCGTCAGCGTCTGGCTGACCGTCTGCGGGCGGTTGAAGTCGTCCAGATAGTGGACGTTGACCACCACCTCCACCGTCCCCGCCTGCTGGGCGACCGCCGTCGCCTCCAGCGAGGCCGAAGTCCCCCCGTCCAGCGGGCCCACGTAGAGGGAACCGTTCTGAATCTCCAGCCCCTCCCCGGTCACCTCCATAATGGTGACGTTGACCGTTGCCTTCCCCAGATTGATGACCTCCACCGGCAGAGGGAACGGCATCCCGACCATAGCCCCCTCCACCGGGCGGTAGAAGTCAATCCGGAAAATGGGGCGGCGCTGGACGACCAGACTGATGCGCTGGACGTCGCTCCGGGCGGTGCCGCGCGCGTCCTCATAGGATAGGAGGGCCGGGATGCCGTAGGCTTTGGCATCGGCTGAGCCGTCCACCACCAGGGGCACCGTCACCCGGACCTGCTCCCCGGCGGGGACCCGGGGGACGAAGAGGACGTTGCCGGTCTCCCGGGGGACGAAGGGCCCCAGTTCCTTGCCGCCCTCCCCACCCAGGGTCAGGAGGAGACGGTGGGCATCGCCGCCGCCGACGTTCTGAACCTCCAGCGTCAGGGTGAAGAAATCGCCGGGGGCCACCACGGGCGGATCGGTGTGGACGGCCGCGACCAGGAGTTGGGGCCGGTCGGCCAGGGAACTGCTTACCTCCAGCCCCACGCTCTGGCGGTCGCTGTAGGTGCCACCGCCCGCGTCGCCGTAGGAGAGGGCCAGTTCCAGCCCGATGCGCCCGCCCTGTTTGACCGTCCCCAGCACCAGCGGCAGGGTCACCGTCACGGCGCGGCCCGGGGCGACCCGGTCCACCGCCGCCAGATTGCTCCCCTCCGCTGGCACGACCAGTTCGGCCGACGCCGGCCCCACGACCACGCGCGTCGCCGTCCGCTCGCCCCGGTTGACAATCTGCAGGGTCAGGGTGAACCGGTCCCCCGGCCCCAGGACCGGCGGCTCCGTCCAGGCCGACTCCACCACCAGTTGGGGCCGTCCGGCCCCGCCGCCCACCACCTCCACCGAGAGTGTCTGCGGGTACTCGTAGTGGTTGCCCTCAAAGTCGTTGGCGCTGAGGTTGACCTGGAGGTTGTAGGTGCCGGAGGCCAGGTTGGCCGGGGCCCGCATCGTCTGGGTGACCACGACGGTGGCGTTGATGTGCATGAAGCCGACCAGGTGCCCGGCCTGGCCCACAGGCACGAACGTCCCGCCGGGGAAGGTGACCAGGGTGTTTTCGGCCCCGCGACTGCCGTTGTTGTAGATTTCCACCGTCACCACGAACTCGGTTCCGGCGAACACCCGCGCGGGCTGGACGGAGAAGTTGCGGATGGTGAGGATGGGGCGGCCAGGCGGTGGGGGAGGCGGGGGAGAAGTCGGAGCAGGGGCCGCTGTGGGGGCGACGATGGTGAGCGCGGCGGGGAGCGTCGCCGAGTAGCCCGGCTCGCTGACCTCCAGCGCGTAGACGCCCGCCGGGACCCCCGGCGGCACCACGGCCCGCAGGGCGTTCTCGTTGACGAAGGCCGTATCCAGCAGGCCGTACCCCACCAGCCGGGCCACCGTCGCGGTGGTGAAGCCGGAGCCGTAGATGCTCAGCGTCCCTCCGGTCGTGCTGAGCATCGTCCGGGGCTCCACTCCGGTGATGGTCAGTTGCGGGGATGGCCGCGCGGCCGCTGCAGTGACGGTCGCCAGCGCGGCGATCAGGCCCAGGATGAGGGCGAGGAGAACAGGTCGCAGGTTACAGGTCGCAGGTCGCATGGTACAGGTCGCAGGGAGCAGGACGCAGGGAGCAAGACGCAGGTCACAGGTCGCATGTCGCAGGTCGCATGTCGCAGGGCGCAGGGAGCAGGGCGCGGTGGGGGCAGGCATGCCTTTATCGGCATCAACGGAAGCCCGACGGTAAACCGTCGGGCTGATTCAGCAAAGCCCCCTCGGGCCGAAGGCCCTCGGGGCCGAGCCCATGGGGCAGGCATGCCTTCCTCCTGCATCCGGAGCGCGGAGGGTTTTTATGGCGGCGGCAGAGCCGCCGCCATAAAAACCGTCGGCGTTTTGCCGTTACGCCGTAATTACCTACCCTGAATCGTTTGCAGATCATGTAGCGTAGGCTTTAGCCTGCGAATACAGGCCTGGCGGCCTGCGCTACAGGGGCATGCTTTCGCTGCGTCTTTGATAGCGCTTGCCCGGGGGCTCCCTGGTAGGTAATTACGTTACGCCATCATATGGGTTTCAATGTAGCGGACGGCGTCGCCCACGGTTTTGATCTGCTGGGCTTCCTCGTCGGAGATGGTCCCCCCGAACTCCTCCTCAAACGCCATGACCAGTTCCACCAGGTCCAGGGAATCGGCCCCCAGGTCCTCGCGGAAGCGGGCGTCCATCGTCACCTTCTCCGGCTCCACGCTCAGCAGGTCCACAATGATTTTGACGACGCGTTCGTAGATGCTCATTGTGCTCCTCCTTTCAGGATGGCAGATATTGTAGTGCGGGCGGCGAATTTGTCAACTATGGTAATATTGTAGGACAACTGCGAGCAGTTGTCCTACAAACGTCGTCCCTGTTGACAAACCGCCAGCCTGCTGGTATGATGCTATTACCTAAAACACTCCAGGAGCGAAATCGTTGCGAGAGGATCACCCCCGACGGAAGGCGGACCACCTCCGGATCAGCCTGGAAGAGGACGTCTCGTTTGAGACGCTGACGTCCGGGTTTGAGCGCTACCGGTTCGTCCACTGCGCCCTGCCCGAAATCTCGCTGGAGGCGGTGGACACCGCGGTCGTTTTTCTGGGCAAACGGTTGCAGGCCCCCCTGCTGATTTCCTCCATGACCGGCGGGACGCCCCAGGGGCGGGAGATCAACCAGCGGCTGGCCTGGGCAGCCCAGGAGGCCGGCATCGGGATGGGACTGGGCTCCCTGCGGGCCGCCCTGGAGGACCCGACGCTGGCGGAAACATACCGGGTACAGGACGTGGCCCCGGACATCCTGCTTCTGGCCAATCTGGGAGCGGTGCAGTTGAACTACGGCTACACCGTTGACCACTGCCGCCGGGCAGTGGAGATGGTGGAGGCCGACGGCCTGGTCCTGCACCTGAATCCCCTCCAGGAGGCTCTCCAGCCCGAAGGGCAGACGGACTTCTCCGACCTCCTGCGCAAGGTAGAGGCGGTGTGTCGGGCGCTGGAAGTGCCCGTTATTGTCAAGGAAGTGGGTTGGGGGCTCTCCGCCGACGTGGCCCGCCGCCTGGCCGATGCGGGCGTGGCGGCGCTGGACGTGGCGGGCGCAGGCGGTACCTCGTGGAGCCAGGTGGAGATGTACCGGGCCGAGAACGGCCTCCAGCGGGCCGTCGCCGCGGCGTTCCGGGATTGGGGCATCCCCACCGCCGAGGCGGTGCGGGAGGTCCGGCGGGCCCTCCCCCACATCCCCATCGTCGCCAGCGGCGGCATCCGGGACGGCATCCAGGTCGCCAAAGCGATTGCCCTGGGGGCGACCGTCTGCGGGGTTGCCCGCCCGTTTCTGGTGGCGGCGGCGGAATCGGCCGAAGCGGTCGCCGAGACGGCGGCCGTCCTCATCACCCAACTGCGCGTGGCGATGTTCGCCGTGGGCGCGCCGGACCTTTCGGCCCTTGCCCGCGCGCCGCTGGTAGAGGACAGAGAACCACGAAGGACACGAAGGGCACGAAGGATTGAGCGTCATTTGTGAAACTTCGTGTGTGAAACTTCGTGCCCTTCGTGGATCAACCCTCTGCGCTCTCTGAGTCTCTGCGGTGAATTTGGCGGCGGCGGGGGATGCGGGCCAGCACCCGCAGCCCCAGTGCCTCCAGTTCCCCCTCCTCCCGGACCGTCGGGTCCAGGTAGTGCCAGAGAAGGGCCAGCCCCACCCCGACCCCCAGCGCCAGCGCCAGCCGAATCGCCGGGCCCAACAGTTGCGCCCGCAGGGACGGCGGGAGCGGCATCGGCGTCGGTTCGTCCAGCAGCCGGGCCGCCGGCCCCGCCTCCTGGGGCCAGGGGATTTGCGGGAAGTAGGACGGGCCGTTCTCCGTCAGTTCCGCCGCTATTGCCCGCGCCACCGCCACCGCCTGCGCCGGGTCGGGCCAGGTGAGGTAGACCACCAGGATGGACTGCGCGTTGTCGGTGACGATGGCGCCCTGGATGGCCGTGGGGTCGGCGGAGAGGCCCCCTCCCGCCAGCCGCGCGGCGACGGCCTCCGCGAAGGCCCGCGTCCGGGCGACGTCCGCCAGCCCGTTGGCGATGTACTCCGACGTCAGCCAGGAGTAGTACCGGTCGTAGTCCACGCTCAGGCCCGCGGGGACCGTCCCGGCAGCGAAGCGCATGACCACCTGGTAGAACGTCGGCGGGGACTGGTAGGTGACCAGCAGGTGGGCCAGCACCACCAGCACCGGGGCCACCACCAGCCACCAGCGCCGCCAGAGAATCCTCAAAAACGCGCGGAGTTCCACTTCCCTTCCTCAGATGACCACAGACGACGGACCACGGACGACGGTGGTCAGTGGTCCGTAGTCGGTGGTCCGTGGTCATCACTCCAGAATATCCCGGAAGCCCGTCGCCTCTACTCCTCTTCCTCCTCCACCACCTTCCGGCGACGGACCAGTTCGGGTTCCGCTTCCGACGGAGCGGGAGCCTCTTCTTCCACCTCTTCGGCAACCTCCAGCGGGGTGACCCGCACCACCATCTCCTCCGGGTCA
>JAPYWT010000105.1 GCA_028276215.1 Thermoflexus sp.
GAAGCCGCCGCCCCCAAACCCCCTCATTTCTCCCCCTCCCCGCGCCGCGCAGCGGCAGCGGGGAGGAGGCCGGGGGGAGGGGTGAGCCCAAAGGGTCAGGTGGTCAGTATGCCGGTTTATGTCTGGGTTAATTTTTTAAAGTTCATAAGCCTGTGCTACGTAGCGCCGGCCGTCGGGCCGGTGACAGGCTAAAGCCTGCGCTACGGTGGAGGGCTGGCCGTCGGGCCGGTGACAGGCTAAAGCCTGTGCTACCGTTGGAGGGTACACCGTGAACCGGAAAACTCGGAACCTGCTCCTCATCGGCCTGCCGATCGTCCTGATCGCTCTGGGAATCTGGCTGGGATGGCGCGCCCGCTTCAGCCCTGCCGGGCCCGTCGGCAAACTGACCGCTGACCCCGCTGCCTTCCCCTCCGCCACCTACCGGGTCGGCGATTTCTCCGTCCGCTGGGACGCCGGGGCCCGCCAGTTCACCGTGGAGTCCCCCAGCCGCCCGGGCTTCGCCCTCTGGCAGACCCTCCCCGGTCGCTCCTTCGTCCAGGCCGCCCAGGGCACCGAGACGGTCCGGGAAGCGCGCGGGATGTTCCGCATTCGGGACACCCTGACCGACTCCTGCGGCGAACAGAGCATCCTCTCCATGCAGAGAGCCGGGGAAGCGCTGGAGGTGAGCGGACGCCTGCGCTGCCGGTCCGGTCAGGAAATCCCGTACTCCCTGGTCCTGGAGAGCCCGGGGCCGAACCGACTGGACCTTCGCCTGCGGGTAGAAGCCAACCGCGCGTTCCTGACCTACGCCTCGTCGTGGGAAGACCGCTTCTTCGGCTTTGGGGAACAGTTCTCCTACGTGGACATGAGGGGCCGGCGCGTCCCGATTTGGGTCAGCGAGCAGGGGGTGGGACGGGGCGACCAGCCTATCACCCTCGGCGCGAACGTGACCAACGACGGGGCCGGGGGGACCTCGTTCACCACCTACGCGCCCGTTCCCTTCTATATGACCAGTTCCCGGCGCGCGCTGGCCCTCCTCAACACCGAGTACACCGTCTTTGACCTGCGCGGGCTGAACCGGGTCCAGATAGAAGTCTTCAGCGACCACATCCATGCGGTCCTGCTGGACGGCTCCAGCCCGAAGGAAATCCTCACCCGCTACACGGACATCACCGGTCGGCCCCGGCCCCTGCCGGACTGGGTCCACTCCGGCGCAATCGTCGGCATGCAGGGCGGCACCGAGAAGGTCCGCCAGGTGTACCAGGCCCTGAAGGCGCGCGGGACGCCTATCGCCGCGTTCTGGCTGCAGGACTGGGTCGGTCAGCGGAAGACGACGTTCGGCTCCCAACTGTGGTGGAACTGGGAGGTGGACGAGGAGCGCTACCCCAACTGGGACGACCTGGTGGAGGACCTGAAGGCCGACGGCGTCCGGGTGATGGTGTACGTCAATCCCAATCTGGTGGACGTCTCCGAGAAACCGAATGCGCGCCGCAACCTCTTCCAGGAGGCGCTGGAGAAGGGATACCTGGTGCGCCGGCCCGACGGTTCGCCGTACCTGCTCCTGAACACCAGTTTCTACTACGGCATGGTGGACCTGACCAACCCGGAGGCCGTTGCCTGGCTTAAAGACGTCATCCGGGAGCAGGTGGTGGGCGCAGGGGCCTCCGGATGGATGGCCGACTTCGCCGAAGCGCTCCCCTACGACGCGGTCCTGGCCAGCGGCGATGCCCGGGTCCTTCACAACCAGTGGCCCGTCCTCTGGGCCGAACTGAACCGGGAAGTGGTGGAGGAATCAGGCGGCGACCAGGTCTTCTTCACCCGAGCCGGTTTCACCGGCTCCCAGGGCGCCTCCACCCTCTTCTGGGAGGGGGACCAACTGGTCTCCTGGGGGCGGCACGACGGGATCAAGTCCGCCGTCACCGGCCTGAACTCATCCGGCCTCTCCGGCTTCCCGTTCAACCACTCCGACACCGGGGGCTACACCACCGTCTCCAACCCCATTATGACCTACCACCGCTCCGAGGAACTCCTGTTGCGGTGGATGGAGATGAACGCGTTCACCCTCATCTTCCGGACCCACGAGGGGAACCAGCCGGAGCAGAACGTCCAGTTCTACTCCAGCGATGCCATGCTGGACGCGTTTGCTCGCTGGGCGAAGGTCTACGCCGCGTTGTTTGAGTACCGGAAGCAGTTGATAGAAGAGGCCTCCCGGACCGGTCTGCCCGTCGTCCGCCACCCGTTCCTTCAGTATCCCGGCGACCCCGGCGTCTGGGGCATCACGTACCAGGAGTTTATGCTGGGGCCGGACTTTCTGATCGCGCCCGTCACCGAGGCGGGGGCGAAACGGGTAAAGGTCTATCTTCCCTGCGGGGAGTGGGTCCACCTCTGGAGTGGGCGGACCTATATGGGCTGCCAGCAGGTCACGGTGGACGCGCCCATTGGGCAGCCTGCCGTCTTCTACGTCAAAGGCTCCCGCTGGGGTGAGGAGTTCCGTCAACGTCTCCGGGAGCAGGGGTTGCTCCCAGAAATCCCCTGAGCAGGAGGTGTCTATCGGGTAGCGTGCGATTCCGTCAACTGAACTGCTGATCGTTCTATCGTCTTACCATTCCAATCAAAGAGGAGGAGATTGCCATGAAACGGTATCTGCTGACCCTGTTGTCTCTGGTCGCCATCCTGACCGTGGTCGTCGCCTGTGCTCCCCAGACGGTAACGGTGACCGTGGAGCGGACCGTGCCGGTGCGGGAGACGGTGCAGGTCACAGTGGAGAAACCGGTGGCCAAGCGCATCGTCATCTACAACTCCTACATGAGCGACCCCGCGCCCCGGGAGGCCGACGCCGCCCTCGTGAAGATGTTTGAGGAAGAGCACCCCGACATTGACGTCATCCACAGCACCATCGCGCACGAGGACTTCAAGCAGGCCATCCGGGCGTATCTGACCGCCTCCACTCCCCCGGACGTGATGACCTGGTTCGCCGGGAATCGGGCCCGCTTCTTCATTGACAAGGGCCTGATTATGGACATCAGCGACGTGTGGGAGAAGGAGGGGTGGAACGAGAGTTACCCCAAGGGCTTCCGCGCCCTCAGTACGGTGAACGACAAGCAGTACTTCCTCCCCGCCAGCTGGTACTGGTGGGCCGTCTACTACCGCAAGGACATCTTTGACCAGTACGGCCTGAAGCCCCCGCAGACCTGGGACGAGTTCCTGCAGGTCTGCGAGACCCTCAAGAAGAACGGCATCACCCCCATCACCATCGGCACCAAGTACCCCTGGACGGCGGCTGGCTGGTTTGACTACCTCAACATGCGGGTGAACGGCCCCGAGTTCCACATCAACCTGATGCTGGGCAAGGAGCGGTACGACGACCCGCGGGTCAAGAAGGTCTTCACCGACTACTGGGGCGTGCTGATCCAGAAGGGGTACTTCCTGGAGAACGCGGCGGCCTACAGTTGGTCCGAGGCGCTCCAGTTCATGATTGAGGGCAAGGCGGCCATGTACCTGATGGGCGACTTCATCCGGGACAGTTACCCGGACGAACTGGAGGGGAACCTGGACTTCTTCCGCTTCCCCATCATTGACCCCAACGTGCCCATCGGGGAGGACGCGCCGACGGACGGCTTCTTCATCGCCGCCAACTCCCAGCACCCCGAGGAGGCGAAACTGTTCCTGGCCTTCCTGGGTTCGGTGAAGGCGCAGCAGTACTTTGCCGACACCCTGGGGCGGCTGCCGACCAACATGGGGGTGGACACCAGCAAGTTCACCCCGGTGCAGTTGAAGGGCCTGGAACTGATCAAGGGCGCCGACTACGTGGCCCAGTTCTACGATCGGGATACCACTCCGGAAATGGCCGAGAAGGGTATGGCCGGCTTCATGGAGTTCTGGGACAACCCCGGCGCCATTGACGACATCCTGGCCCGGCTGGAAGCCGCCCGGCAGGAAATCTTCGCCGGGCAGTAACCGCCATTTGTAGGACAACTGCGAGCAGTTGTCCTACATACTTGCGGCGGCGGCCTTCGGCCGCCGCCGCATCCCCTCCAGGGAGATTTATGGCGCGAAGAACTGTTCTCTACCGTCTCTCGCCTTACCTTTTCCTCATCGTCCCGCTCATCATCTACTGCATCTGGGTGGTCGGGCCGATGCTATACACCATCTATCTGAGTTTCACCAACTGGGATGGTGTCTCCTCTCCCGCCGTCATCGGCTGGCGCAATTATCAGAAACTCTTTCGGGACCCCGTCTTCTACATCTCGCTGACGAACAACCTCAAGTGGATGCTCTGCTTTATCACCATCCCGGTGGTGGGAGGACTGGCCCTGGCGCTGGCGCTCAACCGGAATATCCCGGGAGCCAAGTTCTTCAAAACATCCTTCTACTCCCCGATGGTTCTCTCGCTGGTCGTCTGCGGGCTCATCTGGTCGTGGATGTACCACCCCGCCAAGGGGTTGATTAACGAATCCCTGCGCCTCATCGGCCTGGATGCCCTGGCCAAAGGCTGGCTCAGTGACCGGCGGCTGGTGATGTGGGCCATCATCGCCGTCGGCGTCTGGCGGCAGGTCGGCTACGTGATGGTCCTCTACCTGGCCGGCCTGCAGGGGGTAGACCCCACGCTGGTGGACGCCTCCCGGGTGGACGGCTGCAGCAACTGGCAGACCATCTGGCATGTCATCCTCCCCCTCCTGAGCCCGGTGACCGTCGTGGTGGTGGTCATCAGCATCATTGACTCCCTGCGCGCGTTTGACCTGGTCTCGGTGATGACCCGGGGAGGGCCGTATTACTCCTCCAGCGTCCTGGCCAACTTTATGTACATTGAGGCCTTCAACAACTACAAGATGGGGTACGGCGCGGCGATTTCGGTCATCCTGTTTATCCTCAGCGCCGTCTTCATCTTCCTCTACCTCTGGCGGGTCATGCAGACGGAAATGGAGTATTAGCCATGTCCGCGCGACAATTTTTCCGCTCACCCTGGCGGACCGCCGGGTACATCCTGCTGGTCATCGTCACCCTGCTCTGGCTGGTGCCCTTCGGGCAGGCTCTCCTGACCTCGTTCCGGTCGTACGACGACATCATGATTCGTGGCTTCTTTTCGCTGCCCAAAACGCTCTCCCTGAACAGTTATCGGGAGGCCTGGGAACGGGGTGGGATGCGCTATTATTTGCCCAACAGTTTCATCATCACCATTCCTTCCCTGATTCTGACGCTCTTTTTCTCCTCCCTTTCCGCCTACGCGCTGGCCCGCTTCCGGTTCCCCGGTAACCGGGCCATCTTTTTCCTCTATGTGGGCGGGACGATGCTGCCGTTCCAGGTGCTGATGCTGCCGGTCTTCCGCCTGACCAACGCGCTGGGGCTCTACGATACGTACTGGGGGCTGATTGCTTTCCATACGGCCTTCCAGTTGGGCTTCTGCACCTTCCTCCTGCGCAATTATATGCGGACCGTCCCCGGCGAAATCCTGGAAGCGGCCCGCATGGACGGCTGCAACGAGTTCCGCATCTGGTGGCAAATTATGATGCCGCTGACGCTTCCGGCTCTGGCCGCCCTGGCGACGCTGGAGTTCACCTGGATTTTCAACGACTATCTCTGGGCCATCATCCTCCTGCGCAGCGACCATCTGAAGCCGGTCACCGCCGGTCTGGCGACCCTCCAGGGCCAGTACGTGACGGACTGGACGGTCATCGTGGCGGGAGCGCTCATCGCGACTATCCCGACGGTGATTGTCTTCATTTTCCTCCAGCGGTACTTCATTGAGGGGTTGACCTTAGGGGCGACCAAATGAGGCCCGCATCGGAAAGTAGGACAACTGCTCGCAGTTGTCCTACATTGCTGGAAATGCCTTTCCGGGTATAATTGCGCTTACGCCATTCTTATTCCCCCTCTCAACTGGGGGGTTGCGGCGGGCGGCGAAGCCGCCCGCCGCAACCCAAACACACCTTCTACAAGCGAGTCCCTATGTTCTACTACGGCTGCGACTACTACCCTGAACATCGCCCGGAGTCCTTCTGGGAAGACGATGCCCGCCGGATGCAAGAGGCGGGCTTCAATGTGGTCCGCATCGGCGAGTTCGCCTGGGCCCGGATGGAGCCGACCGAAGGCCAGTACGACTGGGGGTGGCTGGACCGGGCCATAGACGTCCTCTACCGGCACGGGATGCGTGTTGTCCTGGGCACGCCCACGGCGGCCCCGCCCCCCTGGCTGACGACGGCCCACCCCGAAGTCCTCCCCCGCGACCGGTACCGCCGGGTCCGCCATGCCGGGAGCCGCCGCCACTACTGCCCCAACAGCCCCACCTATCAGGAATACACCCGCCGCATCGTCACCGCCATGGCCGAGCGGTACGGTTCCGATGAGCGGGTGGTCGGCTGGCAGATTGATAACGAGTTCGGCTGCCACGACACCGGCCTCTGCTACTGCGACGTCTGCGCCGCCCGGTTCCGGGAATGGCTGAAGGACCGCTACGGTTCTCTGGACGGACTCAACGAGGCCTGGGGGACCGTCTTCTGGTCGGCCATCTACCGCTCGTGGGAC
The DNA here is from genome assembly GCA_028276215.1 of Thermoflexus sp. GTDB lineage: Bacteria > Chloroflexota > Anaerolineae > B4-G1 > DUEL01 > SpSt-77. Next base: position 6,502 of record JAPYWT010000105.1, read on the forward strand.
GAGATTCCCCTCCCCTGGGCCGCGCCGGCCGAACACAACCCGGCGCACCTGCTGGACTTCCTCCGCTTCGGCACCGACTCCTTCCGCCGCTACCAGCAGTTGCAGATAGACATCCTCCGGGAGCACGCCCCCGGGCAGTTTGTCACCCACAACTATATGCCCTTCCATTCAAGGGAACTGGATTTCTACGACCTGGCGGCCCCGCTGGACTTCGTCTCCTGGGACAATTATCACTTCTACGGCGCCACGCCGGCCATCGTCGCGGCCACCCACGACCTGTACTGGGGGCTGAAGGGTCGCAACTACTGGGTGATGGAACAGCAGGTCAGCCAGGTGAACTGGGCGCCCTACAACCCCGTCTTCCGCCCCGGCGAGGTGGGCCTGAAGGTCTGGCAGGCGGTGGCCCACGGTGCCGACGGCATTCTCTACTTCGCCTGGCGGTCCACAACGCGGGGCGCCGAAATCTACCACTCCGGCCTGCTGGACTACAGCAACCGCCCGACCCGGGGGTACGAGGAGGCCCGCCGGATTGGTCAGATTCTCCGGCACCTGGCTCCCTATCTGGAGGGGAGCGTCCCCGTGGCGGAGGTGGCGGTCCTCCACGACTACGCCTCCCGCTGGTCGCTGGACATCCAGCCCCACCACCGCGACCTGGCCGACGACGAGGCGTTCGGGCGGGCGCTGATGGGGCCCTACCAGGCCCTTTGGGCCCGCAACGTCCCCGTACACATCCTGCGGGCCGCCCCGGAGACCGACCTCTCGGCCTACAAACTGGTCGTCCTCCCGGCACTGAACCTGGTCGGGCCCGAACTGGCCCGGCGGTTGGCGGACTACGTCCAGGGTGGCGGGACGCTCCTTGCCACCGCCCGCACCGGCTTCAAGGACGAGTATGGGCGGGTCCCCGGACAGCCCCCGGGGCATCTGGCCGACCTGATGGGGGTGATGGTGGAGGAGTTTGACTCTCTGCCGCCGGACCGCGGCAACCGGGTGCGGTTTGTGGACGGGCCCACCGGCTCCGTTCCCGTCTCCCTGTGGATGGAGATTCTGCAGCCGACCGGGGCCCGGCCGCTGGCGGTTTACGAGAAGGACTTCTATGCCGGGAAGCCGGCCGCAACCATTTGGGCGCAGGGCCGGGGC
>JAPYWT010000106.1 GCA_028276215.1 Thermoflexus sp.
CCGCCGCAGAACCCCTCCCCCCAGAAAAAGTCGCCCCTCCCTCGGGCGAAGGAGGGGCGACCGAAGGGCGACTACTGGGACTGGGCCGGCTTCAGTTCGGTGAGCATCAGGATGGCCGTCATATTCCAGTAGCCGTTCCAGGTGCACGGCAGGTACTTGGGCAGACCCTCCGCGGCCCCCGGCCAGTTGGTCCAGTAGGTCTCGTTCCACTGGGCCCACAGACCGTTGTACCACAGCGGCACCGCCGGCATATCCGTCAGGTGGATGCGCTGAATCTCGGAGATGACGGCGCCCATCTGCTCCTTGGGGGTCCGGTCCAGTTCGTCCACCAGCGCGAAGACCTCGGAGTTGTTGTACCGGCCGAAGTTGCCGTTGGGCATGGAGGCCTCAATGGGGTTGCGGAAGAGCCAGGCGTAGAAGGTGTAGGGCGTGTCGCTCAGGTTGGAGCCGAAGTTGTTGATGGCCATGTCAAAGGTCCCGCCGGTCAACTGGTCCCAGTACCCGCCGAAGTCCGGGAAGTCCGGCTGCAGGTTGATACCCACCGCCTGGGCACCGGCCGCGACGACGCGGATGGACTCCATCCAGTCCGTCCACCCGAAGGGCACCATGATCTTCAGTTCAATCTTGGAGCCGTCGGGGGCCTCGCGCCAGCCGTCGCCGTTCACATCCTTGTAGCCGGCCTGGTCCAGAATCTTCTTGGCCTGCTCGGGGTCATACGTGAAGCCCAGTTCGTCCACCACCGCCTGGTCCACGTACTGCCCCCAGGTGGGCAGGAGGCCGGTGGGGTTGGCCTTCTGGACGATGTTGCCGTACACTTTGGTCACGATTTCATCCACGTTGACCGCGTAGGCCATCGCCTTGCGGAAGGCCGGGTCATCCATCGGCTTCTTGGTGGTGTTCATGAACAGGAAGGCGGTGTTGGCCGAGAGCATGTACGGCGCGTCGTCGTACCAGGTCTTCACGCCGTAACCGCCCTTCACCAGGGTGGCGATGCCCGGCAGGAAGTTGTTGCTCAGGTCCATCTCCCCCTTGAGGAACAGGCCCAGGGCCACGTTGTTGCTGGGGTTGACGATGTCCACGATGTACTTGGGCGCCACCGAGCGGCCCAGCAGTTTCGTGGCCCACCAGTTGTCGTTCCGCTTCCAGACCATCCGGTCCTCGGAGTGGGTCTCGTACATGTAGGCGCCGGTGCCCATCGGGGGCAGGTTCGGGCCGCTGACGATGTCCTCCTGGGACCGGCTCTCCCAGGCGTGCTTGGGGACAATGGCGATGTTGTAGAGATAGTTCCCCCAGGACTGGTAGCGGACTTCCTTGAAGGTGAAGCGGACCGTGTAGTCATCCACCGCCTCCACCTTCTCCATCCAGTTCCAGAGCGGCTGATAGTAGACGCCAGGGAGTTTGCCCAGTTCAAAGGTGTAGACGACATCGGCGGCGGTGAGGGGCTGGCCGTCCTGCCACTGGATGCCCTGGCGGAGTTTCACCTCGTAGACCTTGTCGCTCACGAACTGGCCGCTCTCCGCCAGCCAGGGGATGTACTCGTTCTTCAGGGGGTCAAAGAGGAAGAGGGTCTCGTAGCAGAGACCGATCACCCCCATGGCGTAGGAGCCGGGCTGGAGCGGGTTCCACGAGGTGGGCGGACCCCACTGCTTCCCGCTGGTATACAGGGTCTCGTTGCGCGGATAGACCACCGGCGAAGGAGCGGGGGTCGGGGTGATGATGACGGGGACCGTCTCTTTGACCGGGACCGTCTGGACCACGGTCACCGTCTGCGGCTGACAGGCCGTCAGCAGCAGACTGCCCACAACAAGGGCACTCAGAACGACGAACATCAGTTTCCGGGACATCTTCCTCCTCCTGTGTTTTGGAATATTGGATAGGACAATACAATGGTTGGACGGATATTTATGTCACTCCCCTGCACTTCCCTCCTTTCTTTTTTGAACGTGCCAGGCACTTTTGATGACTTATCGGGACCGAACCCCGCAGGAGGCCCGGATGACCAGTTCGGTGGGCAGCACGACCCGGTGAACGGTCTCCTCCCCGGGGTTCTCCATCAGACTGACCAGCAATTCCACCGCCATACTGCCCAGTTGTTCTATGGGTTGGCGGACGGTGGTGAGGGGAGGTTCCACCATAGAGGCCAGCGGGATGTCGTCAAAACCGACCACGGCCACGTCCTCCGGGACCCGCAGCCCGGCCTCGCGGAGAACCTTGATCGCGCCGGCGGCCATCATATCGCTGGCCGCGAAGACTGCGGTGGGCCGATGGGGCAGGAGCCGCCGCATGGCGGCCTGTCCCCCCTGTTCGGTGAAATCCCCCTCCGCGATGAGGTCCTCGTCCACCGGGATCCCCCGGGCCGCCAGTGCCTGCCGGTATCCCTCCAGGCGGTCCTGGCCAGCGCACATGTTCAGGGGTCCGGTGATGGTGGCCACCCGCTCGTGCCCCAACCGCAGCAGGTGCTCCACCGCCATCCGCGCGCCGACGACGTTATCCACGTCCACGTAACTGACCCGCTCGTGGGAATACCGCCCAATGAGGACGAAGGGCACCCCATCTTCCAGGAGGCGGGGGAAGATGGGGTCATCCAGCGGCGCCGAGGAGACGACCACTCCGTCCAGGTACCGGCTGCGCAGCACCTGCTGGTACAGCAGGTCCTGGCGGGCGCGGGATTCCTGAACCCGGCGACGGCTGAATAGGGAGAGCATCAGGTGGTAGTTATGGGCATTGCAGGCATCGGCGATGCCCCGGATGAGGATGGGGAAATACGGGTCGGTGAAGAGGGTGGTGACCGCCTGGGGGATGATGAGACCGATGACCCGGGTGCGCCGGGTGGCCAGACTGCGGGCGGCGGCATGGGGCTGATAACCGGTCTTCCGGATGACCTCCCAGACCCGTTCCCGCACCTCCGGGCGCACATTGGGGTGCTGGTTGACCACCCGGGAGACGGTGGAACGGGATACGCCCGCCAGTTTGGCGACTTCTTCCAGGGTCGGAGGCATGGCCCGCCTTTCTGGGAGCGCTCCCAAAATTACCCTAAAAAAAGGCCGCTCAATATTCTTTTTCCACCCATTTGGCGGCTATTTCTGGGAGCGCTCTCAAAGTAGATTGTACCATAAAACGGCCCATTTGTCAAGACCGCAAATATCGTTTTTACCGGGAATTTCTCGGGGAACAGCACACTCTACTTTCCGCTTTGTGCAAGAACCCCCTACCGGAGACCTCTCCGGTAAGACTTCCTCTACCTGTAGCAGGCAAAGTTAGCGGAAACGTAACTATTCGGGCTTCCTCACCCCACCCCCGCCGCCCTCGGGCCGAAGGCCCTCGGGGCCGAGGCCTGCGGGCTGTTTTGAGCCCCGAAGGGGCCTGGCAACATCAGCCCGACGCTTTAGCGTCGGGCGGAAGAGCACCCGCTAACCCAGACGGGCCTTAACTGGATGCGTATGGGGCACTTTCCCGGCCTCACCCTTCGTCCTCGCACCGTTCCTCTGCGTTTGCGTTCGCCTTGATTTCTTCCCACAGCCGGTCCAGTTCGGCGATGCTCATCTGGGTCATATCCAGGCCGCGCTGGCGGGCCAGTTCCTCCATTGCCCGGAAGCGGGCGGCGAAGCGGGCGTTGGCCTTCCGCAGCGCGGTCTCCGGCTCCACCCCCAGATGGCGGGCCCAGTTCGCCACGGCGAAGAGCAGGTCGCCGATTTCGGCCTCCACCTCCTCCGGAGTACGGGCGGATTCCACTTCGGCCATCTCCTCCCGTACCTTCTGGGCCACCTCCTCCGGTCGGGTCCAGTCAAACCCTACCCGGGCCGTCCGTTCTCCGTACATATGCGCCTGCAGCAGCGCCGGGGCCGCCAGCGGGACGCCGTCCAGCGGCGACCCCTTCCCGGCCCGCTCTTCCTGCTTGAGGTGCTCCCAGCGGGTCAGCACCTCCTGCGCGTTGGCCGCTTTCCAGTTGCCCCACACGTGCGGGTGGCGCCGCTTGATTTTCCGGTCTATGGCCGCAATGACGTCGGCCATACGGAACTCCCCCGCTTCCGTCGCCATCTGCGCATGCAGGACAATCTGAAGGAGCAGGTCGCCCAGTTCCTCCCGCAACCCCTCCATATCTCCGGCGTCTATGGCGGCCGCGACCTCGTAGGCCTCCTCCAGCAGATTGCTCCGCAGGCTCTCGTGCGTCTGCTCCCGGTCCCACGGACACCCGTCGGGGGCCCGCAGATGGGCAACCGTCTCCTGGAAGCCCTCAAAACTGCTCACCGGCGGGAGTGGAGGGACGTACAGCGTGGTCAGATGGTCCACTTCCTGGCGGTCCAGTTTATAAAGCGGCAGATGGACCAGCCGCTGGGCGTCCGTTCCGGCGGCGAAGATGAGGGTGACGGGGTGCTCATCGGGGTACTGATTCATCAATGTCAGTTTCAGGTCACTGGCCAGTCGGCGGCTATAAACCTGACCGATGAGGGCGGGGAGGTCGGGGTTCAGGGGAGGGTGGTGGAGGGCGGCAATTTCTATCCCGTCGCAGACCTGGAGGCCCGGTTCCAGGGCGTCCAGGCCCAGTGCCGTGAGCGCCACCTCCACGAAACTGACCCCGTCCACGACGCGCGTCGGCAGGCCAGCCTCCCGCGCCATCTGCAGGACTTTCCGGACCGTCGCCTCGCCGACCAGGGGGTGACCCGGGACGGCGTAGACCACCCCTTCGGGCCGGTGGCCCAGTTCCAGGACCCGCTCCGCGATGGCCTGGTAGACCTGGGCGAAATCCTCCGCTGATTCGTACAGGTCGTCAAAGGAGCGAAGGGCCAGATGGGCGGGCAGATGGGGGACAGTGGGATGGCGGGCAGTGCGCAGCCAGACCTCCCGGCTTTCCAAGAGCACCCCCCACGCCTCGCGCGTCAGGTGGCGGGGGTCCCCTGGCCCCAATCCAACGATGGTGATGCTCATTTTCTCCTCCCCCTAAACAGAGAATGTGCCAGGCACTGAAAGAGAAGTGCCTGGCACATCCGGGATGGGCACGTTGGGGTTGCCTATTTGCGCCGCCGTCGCCGGACCAGCCAGCGCACCAGCAGGACTATCGCGACAATCGGGAGCGCCAGCAGGATCAGCGCGGGCAGGACGACGATGACGATGTAGATGAGCGCCTTGACGAAGAACTCCAGGACGTCCAGCAGCGCTTCCACCGCGCTGCGGACCGTGCCGGGCAGGTTCCAGCCGCCCGTCTCCAGCGGCTGGGCCATCACGTCCGGCGTCAGGCTGACGGTGACCGTCGCCAGCGCGGCCTGGTTCTGCAGGTACTGCATCCGCCCCTTCACCTGCTCTATCTCCGCCTGGGTCTGGCTGAGTTGCTCGTAGACGGCCAGGACGGCCTCCGTGTCTTCCGCCCGGTCCAGAAACTCCAGCAGTTGCTTCTCCTTCGCCTGCAGATGGCGCAGGCGGGACTCCAGGTCCACGTACTCGTCCGTCACGTCCTGCCCGGAGACGGACTCCCGCCGGACCGTCGTCGCCATCGCGCGCAGGCGCTCCAGTGCGGTGTCCAGCGCATCGGCCGGGACCCGGAAGGTCACCGTGGCCTGCCGCCCTTCCTGGTACTGGTAGGCCTCCATAGAGACCACGTAGCCGTCCAGTTCACGGGCCAGGGACTGAATGTCGGCCAGTGCCCTATCCGTGTCCGGGACGATGAGGTCCAGGCTGGCAGTCCGGACGACCATCCGCTCGGTGCTGGCCGCATTGGCCACAGCCGCTGCATCCAAACCCGCGTACGCCGCTTTTTCCCCGGCGGGGAGAGGGGCACCGGCTTGCGGCTGGGCAGGGGCTGGCGTTGGAGCCGGTCGGACCGCGCATCCCCCGGCCGCCAGGGCCAGGACGGCGACCCATATCACGAAGATCAGATGCCTCTTCATTTCTCCTCCTCTTCTGATGATTTACGTCCTTTCAGACGCCGCCGGACGCCTATCTGTTCCCCGCCTGAGATGATCCGGGAATTCTTCGTGTTCCTTCGTGTCCTTCGTGGTTTCTGGTCTCAGCGTCCCACTTCCAGGCGGGCGATCAGGCGGCGGGGGAGGCCCCGGGCCCGCATACGTTCCTGGGTAATCTCTATGGGATAAGAGACACGGTGCAGTTCCCAGGTCATCGCCTCGGTGTCCAGGATGGCGTAACTGGCGCGCGGGTCGCCGTCCCGGGGTTGCCCCACGCTCCCCGGGTTCAGAATCATCCGGTGCCCCTGGAGAGAAATGGGGGTCCCGATTTCCGGGATCATCGCATGAGGGCGGCCTCCTCCCTCTTCCAGCACGAATATCAGCGGGAGATGGGTGTGGCCCACCAGGCAGAAGGGGGTGGAGAAATGGGAAAAATTGACGATGGCCACGCCCAGGTCCAGCAGGTACTCCCAGATGGGCTCCCGGGGACTGCCGTGGACCAGCGTGAAGTCCCCCTGTTCCAGGCGGACCGGGAGTCCCTGGAGATATTCCTGGCTGACCGGGGTCAGTTCCTCCCGGGTCCAGAGGTGGGCGATACGGGCTTCAGTGTTGAAGTCATCCAGCGTCAGAAGGCCCAGAGCGGCCCAGTCGTGGTTGCCCGCCACGCAGATGTGCTCAAAGTCCTGAATGCGGGCCACGCATTCGTTGGGGTCAGGGCCGTACCCGACCAGGTCCCCCAGGCACCAGATCATATCAAAGGGGGGCGCGTCCCTCAGCACAGATTCCAGTGCAGTGCGATTGGCGTGGATGTCGGAGATGACCAGGTAGCGCACAGGATTCACTCCGGATGCGAAGTTGCTATCCTGTATTATACCCCAAAATTCCCTCTTGCCAATTTTGACAAGATGTGGTATAATCAGGCGCGGAAAGCGGGCGTGGTTCAGTTGGTAGAACGTCTCCTTGCCAAGGAGAAGGCCACGGGTTCGAGTCCCGTCGCCCGCTCAGCGAATATGTCGCGGCGGCGTAGCCAAGTGGTAAGGCAAGGGTCTGCAAAACCCTCATACGTCGGTTCAAATCCGACCGCCGCCTCCTGGTGGGACATTGAAAAAGCGGGCAGTCCTGAGGACTGCCCGTTTCTGTCTGGGGCGGTGGCGAAACGGCAGCCGCGGGGGACTTAAAATCCTCTGTCCGTTGAGGACGTGTGGGTTCAAATCCCACCCGCCCCACTGCCGGGAGGGGCTATGAAAACCCAGAGCGAATCTCGCATCCACGAACGGTATCTTCGCCACACCAAGAAATTCCCCAACGTCTGGTGTGCCGGATGCGGCATCGGCATCGTCCTGGGGGCCATCATCCGCGCGGTGGATTCCCTGGGACTGGATAAGAACGACATCGCGATGGTCTCCGGCATCGGTTGCACGGGCCGCATGCCGGTATACGTGGACTTCAACACCCTCCACACCACCCACGGACGGGCACTGGCCTTCGCCACCGGCCTCAAACTGGTGCGCCCCGAGATGAGAGTCATCGTGGTCATGGGAGACGGGGACGCGCTGGCGATTGGAGGCAACCATTTCATCCACGCTGCCCGGCGCAACATCGGCCTGACGGCCATCGTGGTCAACAACGCCACCTACGGGATGACCGGCGGGCAGTATTCACCGACGACGCCTCTGGGAGCCCTCAGTACCA
>JAPYWT010000107.1 GCA_028276215.1 Thermoflexus sp.
TCCCCTCTCCCGCTGGGCGGGAGAGGGGAGGGGGTCAGGGGGAGGGGTGAGGGCCCAGGTGCCCCCAAGCACCACCCCAGGGGTTGCTTTAAAAAAGCAAAACTCAATAGCAATAAGCGATACGCGATTCGCGATTCGCGATACGCAATAAGCGATTAGCGATACGCGATTCGCGATACGCGATAAGCGATTAGCGATACGCGATACGCGATGTTCATAGACGAAGCGACCATCTACGTGAAAGGTGGAGACGGCGGGAACGGCTGTGTGGCCTTCCTGCGGGAGAAGTACGTCCCCTTCGGCGGACCGGCGGGGGGTGACGGCGGCAAGGGCGGGGACGTCATCCTCTACGTGGACCCCCACCTGAACACCCTCTACCGCTTCACCCGCCAGCGCCACTTCCGCGCCCGGCGGGGCCAGCACGGACGGGGGAAGAACCAGCACGGGGCCAACGGCGCCGACCTGCGGGTGCCGGTGCCGCCCGGGACGGTGGTCCGGGACGCCGCCACCGGTCGGGTGCTGGCGGACCTCACCGAACCGGGACAGGAGGTGGTGGTGGCCCGGGGCGGACGGGGAGGACGGGGCAACGCCCGGTTCGCCACCCCGTCCCATCAGGCCCCCCGCATCGCCGAGAACGGGGAGCCGGGGGAAGAGCGCACCATCCACCTGGAACTGAAACTCCTGGCCGATGTGGGACTGGTGGGGAAACCCAACGCCGGGAAGTCCACCCTCCTGGCGGCGGTGACGGCGGCGCGGCCCAAGATAGCCCCGTACCCCTTCACCACCCTGGAGCCCCACCTGGGCGTCGTCGTCCTGGAGGACGGGACGGACTTCGTCATGGCCGACCTGCCCGGACTGATAGAGGGGGCCAGCCAGGGCCGGGGGCTGGGGCACGAGTTCCTCCGCCACGTGGAGCGCACCCGTCTCCTCATCCATCTGCTGGACGGGACGGCGGAGGACCCGCTGGGGGACTTCGCCGCCATCAACGCCGAACTGGCCGCGTTCGGCCACGGGCTGGACCGGAAGCCCCAACTGGTGGCCTTCAACAAAATGGACATGCCCGAGGCGCAGGCGCGCTGGCCCCAGGTGCGGGACGCATTGCGGGCCCGGGGCTACGAAGTCTTCCCCATCTCCGGCCTGACCCGCCAGGGAGTGCGCGACCTCCTCTGGGCGGCCGCGCGGCGGCTGGCCGAACTTCCCCGGGCGCCCGAACCCGCCCCCGAAATCCCGGTCTTCCGGCTGGAGGACGACGAGCGAACGTTCTGGGTGGAGCGGGAGGCCGACGGCTGGCGGGTCTACGGGAAGCGGGTGGAGCGGCTGGCCGCGATGACCCCGCTGGAACTGGAGGAGGCCGTCTACCGGCTCCACCGCTCCCTGGAGGCCATGGGCGTGCTGGATGCCCTGCGGGAGGCCGGGGTCCAGCCCGGGGATACCGTCCGCATCGGGAAAGTAGAGTTGGTGTGGGAAGAAGATTAGGACGTGCCAGGCACTTCTACAGTGTCTGGCACGTTCAGATACGGAGGTGACCATGCCCGCGATAGACCTTTCCGACTTCCTCTGCCTTCACTACGAAGAGGTGAACCCGACCGGCGCACCGCCCGTCCTCCTGCTGCACGGGCTGGGCTCCGCCGGTGGGGACTGGCTCCTCCAGTTCGGCCCCCTGGCCCAGGCCGGGTACCGGGTGCTGGCCCCCGACATGCGGGGCTTCGGCCGTTCCAGTGCCCCGCCCGAAGTGACCGTCCAGGCCATGGCCGGGGACATGGTGCTGTTCCTGGAGCGAATGGGCGCGGTTCCGGCCCATGTCGTGGGCATCTCTATGGGCGGGACCGTGGCCCAGCAACTGGCGCTGGACCACCCCGAAATGGTGCGGCGTCTGGTGCTGGTCAACACCTTTGCCCGCCTGCGCCCGCAGAGTCTGAGCGGCTGGCTCTACTTCCTGGCGCGGGCGGCCCTGAGCAACCTGGTCGGCCCGGAGCGACAGGCCGAAATGGTGGCCCGCCGCCTCTTCCCCCGCCCCGACCAGCAACTCCTGCGGGAGAACATCGTCCGGCGCATCACCCAGACCAACCCCTGCGCCTACCGGTCCGCCATGCGCTCCCTGATGCGCTTTGATGTCACGGGCCGCCTGGGCGAACTGCGCATGCCCGTCCTGGTGGTGACGGGCGCGGAGGACACCACAGTGCCCCCGCCGGTCCAGCGCGCTCTGGCACAGGGAATTCCGGGAGCCCGCCATGTCGTCGTGGAGGGAAGCGGTCACGGCATCATTGCCGATAACCCGGATGCGTTCAACCGTATTTTGCTGGAATTCCTGGCAGAAGAGAGAGGCTGCATTTGAGCAATCCAGCAGAACGATGTATAATTCTCCGCGGTTGCAAAACCAGCGGGATGCGCAAAATGACGGTCGTCTCCGTTGTGGCATGCGAAACCTATGACCCTGGGGCCGTCCGTGGGGCGCTGGAGGCGGCGCTGGCTCCCCTGGGCGGCATGGGCCGCTTCGTCCGGCCCGGCATGCGGGTGCTGCTGAAACCCAATCTCATCGCCCCGCTCCCCCTGGACCGCGCCGTCACCACCCATCCGACGGTCGTCCGTGCCGTCGCCGAAATGGTGCGGGAGGCGGGGGGTGAGGTGTGGATTGGCGATTCCCCCGCCGGTCCGGTGGGCAATCCCGATTCCCTCTGGCGGCGGACCGGTATGGCGGAGGTGGCGGCGGCGACCGGCGCGCGGCTGGTCCCCTTTGACGGCGTGGAGTGGCGCCGCCTGCGGGGGCAGGACTACTTCATCGCCCGGCCCGTCTTCGCCGCCGACCTGATCATCACCCTGCCCAAACTGAAGACGCACACCCTCACCCTCTACACCGGCGCGGTCAAAAACCTCTTCGGCACCATCCCCGGCACGCGCAAGCGGGAGGTCCACTTTCGGGCCCCCGCCGTCCCCGATTTCAGCCGGGCGCTGGCGGACGTCCTGGAACTGGTCCGGCCGGGGCTGGCGATTATGGACGGCGTGGTCGGGCAGGAGGGGAACGGCCCCGGCGCCGGTGGGACGCCGCGAAAGTACGGCTGTCTGGCGGCGTCGGCGGACCCGGTGGCGCTGGATACGGTGCTCAGCCGGGCCATAGGCTGTCGCCCGGGCGAGGTGCTCCACTTAGCGGAGGCGGCGGCCCGGGGGCTGGGGGTCGGAGACCTGGAGGGGATAGAGGTCGTCGGCGACCGGCGGGCGCTGGATTTCGGTCCGGTCCGGCTACCGGTGGTCCAGCGGGTCCTGCGGGTGCCGCTGCCGGGGTGGGTGGCGGCCCCGCTGCGGCGGGCCACGCGGGTCCGCCCCCGGCTGACCGCTCCGGCGGACTGCGTCGGGTGTGGGCGCTGCGCCGAGGCCTGCCCCCGGGAGGCCATCACGCCCGGCCGCCCGCCCCGTTTCCAGTTGGACCTGTGCGTCGGCTGTATGTGTTGCGCGGAAATCTGCCCTCAGGGGGTCATCGCCCCCGACCGGGGCCCCCTGGCCCGCCTGCTGGGGCTCCGCTAACCCTTCACGCTTCACGTTTTACGTTTCACGTTTTACGTTTCACGTTTTACGTTTCACTCCATGTACGAAGAACTGGAGCGAGTCTATCAGGCCATTCTGGACGCCCTGCGCGCGGGGAAGCCCGCCGCCGTGGCGACGGTGGTGGAAGTGGACGGTTCGGCCCCCCGGGGCGCGGGGGCCAAAATGCTCATCATGGCCGACGGGACAACGGTGGGCACCGTCGGCGGGGGCGGCGTGGAGGCGCGGGTCATTGAGGAGGCCCGGGCCGCCATCGCCGAGGGCCGTTCCCGGGAGGTCGTCTACCGGCTGCGGGACCCGGCGCGCGGTGACCCGGGTGTCTGCGGCGGGGACATGCGCATCCTGATTGAGGTCCTCCCGCCCCGGCCCACGCTGCTCATCCTGGGCGCCGGACATCTGGGCCAGGCAGTGGCCGAACTGGGCGCCTTCCTGGGCTACCGCATCGTTGTAATGGACGAACGGCCCGGCCTGGCGACGCCGGAACGGTTCCCCTGGGCGGAGCAGTGCATCACCGGCGACCTGGCCGAAGAGGTGGCGCGCTTCCCGGTGGACCCCCACACCTACGTGGTCATGGTCACCCCCCACTACACCGGCGACGCGGCGGTGCTGTCCGCGCTGGCGGACCGCTCCCCGGCGTACGTGGGCCTGGTGGGGAGCCGCCGCCGGACTGCCCTTACCTTCCAGAAGGCCCAGGAACTGGGCGTCCCGCCGGAGTGGCTGCAACGGGTCTACACGCCCATCGGGCTGGACATCGGCGCCGAGACGCCCCGGGAGATCGCGGTCAGCATCCTGGCCGAGATCATCGCCGTCCAGCGGGGGAAAGCACCGTCCCCATGACCGTTCAACTACCCCAACGGGAAATCCGCCGCAGTTTCGTCCTGGGGGTGGTGAACGGCGCGCTCTTTGAGTTCGCCGAGCGGCTCATTGACCCCCCGCTGGTGCTGACCTGGTTTGTCAGCCGGCTGACCTCGTCCAACCTGCTCATCGGGCTGGTGGCCCCGCTGGGGGACGCCGGGTGGTTCCTGCCCCAGGTCTTCATCGCCGGCCTGGTCCAGCGGATGCCCCGCAAGATGCTCAGTTACACCCTGGCGGCGGTGGTCCGGGTCCTCTCCTGGCTTCTGGTGGCGGTGGCCGTCTGGCTGGTGGACGACCCGACCCTGTTACTGGTCACCTTTTTCATTCTGTACGGCGTGGCCCGGCTGGCGGCGGGGCTGGGGGGACTGGGCTTCTTTGAGGTGGTGGCGAAGACCATTCCCCCCAACCGGCGGGGCAGTTTCTTCGCCTGGCGGTTGCTGACCGGGGGACTTCTGGCGCTGGGGGCTGGCGCGGTCACGCGGGAGGTGCTCAATCGCTTCGCCTTCCCCCACGGCCACGCCCTGCTCTTCGCCATCTACACCGCCGTCATTGTGCCCGCCATGCTGGCCTTCATCCTCATCCGGGAGCCGCCGGGCACGGCTGTCCCCACCGCGCCGACGCTGAAGCAGCAACTGCGGCGGGCCGGTCAATTCCTGCGGACGGACGCCGTCTTCCGGCGGTACATGGGGATGCGGACGGCGCTGGGGCTGGCGGGCATCGCCCTTCCGTTCTATGGCGTCTATGCCCGCAACGTCCTGGGGGCTCCCGAGGGAATGGTGGGCATCTACGTGGCCGTGCGGGTCGCCGCCGGACTGGTGGCCAACCTGCCCTGGGGCGCCGTGAGCGACCGGAAGGGGAACCGTCTGGTGACATTGTGGCTGGCGCTGGGGAACGGGCTGACCGCCCTGCTGGCGCTGGGGCTGGTGGGGTGGGTGGCCGTATCCCCCTACCGGGGCCCGTGGCTCCCCTATCTGGCCGTCCCGCTCTTTCTGCTGAACGGCGCGCTGGCGCCTGCCGGGGCGCTGGTGGGCAATAACTTCCTGTTGGAACTGGTGCCGGAGGCGGAGCGGCCCCTCTACCTGGGGCTTTCCAACACCCTGATCGGCATCGTCGTCCTGGTTTCCGGCTTCGGCGGGCTGGTGGTGGACCTGCTGGGGTATGCCGGGCTGTTCGCCCTTTCCGCTCTTCTCTGCCTGCTGGCCTGGTGGTGGGCCCGGGGCCTGCCCGAACCCCGGGTCGGTCAACCGCCCCCGGCTTAACCGCAAAGGGCGCAAAGGACGCAAAGATTTCCCATCACGTCTTCACGTTTCACGTCTTCACGTTTCACGTCTTCACGTTTCACGTCTTCACTTTTCACGTCTTCAGGAGGTCTTCCTATGCCATACCGGGATACCTGGGCCTCATGCCGCCAGTGCGGCCGACAATTCGTCTTCACCGTGGAGGAACAGCGACGGCTGGCCGGGCTGGGGTTTGAACTGACCCCGCCCGACCTCTGTCCGGACTGTCTGCGGGCCCACGAGATGACTCCAGGCCCCCATCAGGGCATCGTCAAATGGTATGACCCGGAGAAAGGGTACGGGTTCATCATTCAGCGCAGTGGGAGCGAGATATTCTTCCATCGGAGCGGCCTGGCGCCGGGCACGCCGGAGACCATCCCCGATAAAACGCGGGTGCGGTATCGGATTCAGCCGACCGGACGGGGGCCGCAGGCGGTGGACGTCGCGCTGGAAAAGTAGACGACAGACCACAGACCACAGACGACAGACCACAGACAATGGGCGATAGGAGACCCTGACGGAGGGGGAGATGAAAGTCGTGCTGACTCAGAACGTTCCCAACGTGGGGCGCGTGGGCGATGTGAAGGAGGTCGCCGACGGCTATGCCCGCAACTATCTGATCCCCCGGGGGCTGGCCGTCCCCGCCACCGAGGGGACAGTCCGTATGGTGCAGGAGCAGAAGCAGGCGAAGGCGGCGAAGGCGACCCGTCAGGCGCAGCGGCTGGCCGCGCTGGTGGAACGCATGGAGCAACTGACGCTGACGTTCCAGGCCAAGGCCGGCCCGACCGGTCGGCTCTACGGTTCCATCACCCCGGCCGACATCGCCGAGGCGCTGGAGCGGGAACTGAAGATGCCCTTTGACCGGCGCAAAATCCTGGCTGACCCCCTGCGCGACCTGGGCGACCACACCGTCCAGGTCCGGCTGAGCGGCGACCGGATTGTGTCGGTGCACGTGCGCATTGAGCCGGAAGAGGCCGGACGGCCCAAAGGTTAGGGGTTAGTGGTCAGGGGTTAGGGGTTAGAAAAATCGGCTAACCCCTGACGGCTGACCCCTGACGGCTAAATTTCTTCGTGCCCTTTGTGTAACCTTCGTGTCCTTCGTGGTTACGATTTTCAACAAGAAAAGGAGGCGCTATGGTCAACGTCACCTGGTACGGTCACGCCTGCATCGGCATAGAGGTGGGGCCCCACCGCCTGCTGGTGGACCCCTTCCTCACGGGGAACCCGCTGGCGGCGGCCTCCCCGGACGCTCTCCAACCCGACTACATCCTGGTCTCCCACGGCCACGGCGACCACGTGGGGGACGCGCTGGAGATTGCCCACCGCACCGGGGCCACCGTCATCAGCAACTTTGAAATCTGCAACTGGTTCCAGGCCCACGGCCACGCCAACGTCCATCCCCACCACATCGGCGGCGGCTATCCCTACCCCTTCGGCTACCTCAAACTGACCATCGCCCACCACGGTTCCGCCCTCCCCGACGGCTCCTACGGCGGCAACCCCTGCGGCTTCTTCATCAAGACGGCGGAGGGCCCCCACATCTACCTGGCCTGCGACACCGGCCTCTTCTACGACATGAAACTCATCGGGGAGGAGGGGGTGGACCTGGCGGTCCTGCCCATCGGCGACAACTTCACCATGGGCCCGGACGACGCGCTGCGGGCGGTGAAACTGCTGACGCCCCGCAAGGTGGTCCCCATCCACTACGACACCTTTGACATTATCCGTCAGGATCCCCATGCCTGGGCCGAGCGGGTACGCGCGGAGACCCCCGCGGAGCCGGTGGTGCTGAAGCCGGGGGAGAGCATCACCCTGTAGTGGGCGTGGATGGACGCGGGTGGTTCTCGTTCAACTGCAAATAGCACAGGGGACGCAGAGAGATTC
>JAPYWT010000108.1 GCA_028276215.1 Thermoflexus sp.
CAAACTGGCCGTGGAGGCCCACGGGGGCCGTATCTGGGTGGAGAGCCAGCCCGGAAAAGGCTCCACGTTCTTCTTCACCCTCCCGCTGAACCCGGACCCGTCCACCCATTAGTCATTGGTCATTTCGTCATTGGTCATTTGTTCATTGGTCATTCCCCATGACCCATCGCCTGTACTATACCGATTCCTACCTGACCTGTTTCACCGCCCGGGTGGTGGAGCGGCTGACCTGGGACGGCCATCCGGCGGTGATTCTGGACCGCACGGCCTTCTACCCGACCTCCGGCGGTCAGCCCTCCGACCGGGGCCATCTGAGCGGCGTCCCGGTCCTGGGCGCCGAGGTGCGGGAGCCGGACGGGGCCGTCGTGCACATCCTGGCGGCCCCCCTCCCCGACGACGAGGTGACCGGCGAGATAGACTGGCCCCGCCGCTTTGACCACATGCAGCAGCACACCGGTCAGCATCTGCTCTCCGCGGCCTGCGAGCAGTTGCTGGACGCGGATACCGTCTCCTTCCACCTGGGCGCGGAGGTCAGCACCATAGACCTGAACGTCCCACGCCTTTCGCGCCAGGCGCTGGAGGAGGTGGAGGATCGGGTCAACGGGGTCATCTGGGAGGACCGGCCCGTGCGGGCGTACTTCGTGCGTCCGGAGGACGTGGCGACGCTCCCCCTGCGCCGCCCCCCGCAGGTAGAAGGGCCCATCCGCCTGGTGGAGGTGGCCGGCGATGAGGGGGGCCGTCCCTTTGACCTGAACCCGTGCGGCGGGACGCACGTCGCCCGGACCGGCGAGATCGGCCTGCTGAAGGTGCTCCGCCTGGACTATCGGGGACAGGAGACGCGTGTGGAGTTTGTCTGCGGCGGGCGGGCGCTGCGGGATTACCGGCTGAAGAACGGGGTGCTGCAGAACCTGGCCGTCTGCAGGAGGAGGCGAAGGCGGCCCGGCGGGAGGCGCGGACGCTGCGGGAGCGGCTGGTGGAGGTGGAGGCGGCGCGGCTGGCGGAGACGGCGGTGTCGGTGGGACCGCTGCGGGTGGCCCGGGCGGTGGAGGAGAACTGGGACCCCGCCGACCTGCGGGCGCTGGCCCAGAAGGTCGCCGCCCATCCGGGCACGGTCGCGCTGGTCGCTTCGGTCGGAGGGGAGCGGGTCCACCTCTGCGTGGCCTGTGCGGAGGGAGTCCCCGCCGACGCGACGGCCCTCCTGCGGGCCATTGCCGAACCGCTGGGGGGCAAAGGCGGTGGGCAGGCCCGCTTTGCCCAGGGGAGTGCCCCCGCCGCCCCGCGCGGGCGGGTGGAGGAGATACTGAAGGAAATCCCCAAGACGTGATTGGGAGGTGAAGGGCAATGAGCACGATTATCTGGAATATGCGATACGTCACAGATGAAAAGGGCATTCGGGTCGGGGTGCTTCTGGATATTGCGGACTATGAACGGTTGCTGGAAGCCCTGGAGGAGTTGGAGGCCATTCGTGCTTATGACCGGGCCAAGGCATCGCAGGATGAGGCGATTCCTTTTGAGCAGGCGGTTGAGGAAATAGAGCGAGCGCGATGAAGGAGTACACTGTCCTGATCCTGCGCCGGGCTCAAAAGGAACTGGCACATTTGCCCGGTGTGGCTTATGAACATGTCCGGGATGCAATCCGGGCGCTGGGGCAGAATCCCCGACCGCCGGGATGTCTCAAGTTAACCGGCCGCGATGGCTGGCGGATTCGTGTGGGAGACTATCGGGTCATCTATGAGATTGACGATGAGCAGAAAACTGTGACGATACTGCACATTGGACACAGGCGGGATGTGTATCGCGGGTAAGGGAACGGGATCATTGGTGATGGAAGAGATTGCCTCTGGTGTCTACGTATCCTCTGTTTATCCTGGTATGAATGTGGGCCTGGTGGTGACCGGGCGGTGGGTGGTCGCTATAGATGCGCCGCCGTTTCCCTCCGACCATCAGGCCTGGCGGAAGGCGGCGCGCGCCATCGGGCGCCCCATCCGTTACCTCATTCTGACCGACGACCATCCGGACCGGCTGCTGGGCGCGCTCTGGGTGGGAGTGCCGATAATTGCCGGGCGCGGAACCTGGCAGAAAATCCGGGAACGGGGAGAGAATCTGCCGCAGGCACTGGTGGAGGACTGGAACCGCCGCTATGCTCCCCAGGGGAGGGCGATCCTCTCCCCGGAGGGGGTACATGTTCCATCGCCGGAAATCGTCGTGGACGGGCGGGTGACGCTGGAGGACGAAATCCCGGTCACGGTGGAGGCGGTGCCCGGCCCCTCGGCGGGCAGCGTGTGGGTGTGGCTTCCCACCCGGGCGGTGCTCTTTACCGGCGACGTGGTCCTGCAGACCCAACCGCCGCTCTCTGAGGCGCCCTCTCCGACCCGCTGGCTGGAGGCGCTGACCCGCCTGGAAGAGGGGGCTCCGCCTGTCCGGACGGTGGTGCCAGGCCGGGGGCCGCTGGGCGGGCCGGAGGTCGCCCGCCCGCTGGCCGGGTATCTCCGGCATGTCCGCCAGCGCCTGCAGGCGGCACTGGAAAAGGGCCGGCGCCCCGACCTGACCGCGATGGCGGAGGAACTGGTGCCGTTGCTTCCCGCCCCGGACCGGGAGCGGGAGCGGCTGTTGCCCCAGATTCGGGCCGGATTGGAGCGCTGGCTGGAGGAAATGGCGGAGGAAGGATGAACGACGAGATTGCGCGCATTCAGGCAGTAAAGGCCGCGCACGAGGCGGAGTTGATGCGCAAAGCGAACGTCGTCGGGGTCGGCATCGGCCTCCGCCAGCGGGACGGGCAGTATACCGGCGAACTGGCCCTCATCGTCTCCGTGACCCACAAGGTGCCGCCGGAAGAACTGGACGCCGAGGACCTGGTCCCCCAGGAGATAGACGGGATTCCGGTGGACGTGCAGGCCGTGGGGACGCTGAGGGCGTTGGTGGCCTCTGACTGAACGTGCCAGGCACTTCGGGAAGTGCCTGGCACGTTGGTCACCTGAGCGCCCGCAGCACCCGCTCCGGCGTGATGGGGAGTTCGTTGATGGGCACCCCGATGGCGTCCACCACCGCGTTGGCCACCGCCGGCGCGACAGGCGTCAGCGCGGGCTCGCCGATGCCTTTGGCCCCGAACGGCCCCACGCCCGTCCCCGATTCCAGCAGGATGACCTGCGTCGTCGGGTAGTCCACCGAGGTGGGGATCAGGTACTCCGAAAGCGACGGGGTCTTGATCTCCCCGTTCTCCACGATGAGGTTCTCCATCAGGGCGTACCCCAGCCCCTGGTGGCTTCCCCCCTGTATCTGCCCGATGACGGCGGCGGGGTTGATGGCCCGCCCCACGTCGTGGCAGGCCACGCTCTTGAGGACCTCCACCTGTCCCGTCTCCGTGTCCACCGCTACCTCCACCGCGAAGGTCCCGAAGGTGAAGTCCGGGAAGACGTCCCCCTGACCGGTCTCCGGGTCTATGGGGTCGCGGAAGGGGGCCTTGAACATCGCCAGGTGGGAGAGGGGCAACCCCTCTGCCGCACAGATGCGCACCAGGTCCGCCAGCGGCATGGACCGGTCCGGGTCGTTCTTGACGAACACCCGCCCGTCCGCCAGGTCCAGGTCGTCTGGGTCCTCCTCAAAGTACCTGGACGCCCGCTCCAGCAGGGTCTTGCGGATGGCCGTGGCGGCCTGCAGGACGGCATTGCCGGACATGTAGAGTTGGCGGGTGGCGGTGGTGGTGCCGGCCAGCGGGGTGAGTGCCGTGTCCGGGGTATAGGCGACGACGTTCTCCAGCGGCACGCCCAGGACCTCGCTGGCAATCTGGCAGAGGCTGGAGAGTTGTCCGCCGCCAGGGTCCGGCGCGCCGCAGCGGATGACCACCGTCCCGTCCAGTTCCAGCCCCACCCAGGCCTGGGACGTGTCGTGGAGCCACATCAGGCGGCCGTAACTCTGGAAGTAGGACGCGAAGCCCCGGCCAACCCGGATCGGTCCCCGGTCGGGTGTCCGTTCGCCCAGCGCCTCCAGCGCCCGCCGCGCCGACTCCTCCAGCAGGACCGCGCTGTGGACCACCTGCCCGGTGGCTGTGGTGTCGCCCGTCCGCAGATAGTTGATCCGCCGCACCTCCAGCGGGTCCAGCCCCAGCGCACGGGCAATCTCGTCCATTTGTCGCTCGTAGGCGAAGCACGGCTGGGGCCCTCCGAAGCCCCGGAAGGCGCTGGTGAACGGGTTGTTCGTCGCCACCGCGACGGTATCCACCCAGACGTTGTCTATCCGGTACGGGCCGGTCGCCATGACCGTGGAGTAGAGGGAGACGTAGGGGCTCAGGTACGGGTACGCGCCCGAATCGGCGATCAGTTCCGCCTGGAGCGCCGTGATGCGCCCGTTCCGTTTGACCCCGGTCCGGTAGCGCATGATGTAGGGGTGGCGCTTGGAGTGGGCCAGGATGGACTCCTCACGGGTGTAGGCCAGGCGGACGGGACGGCGGGTGTGCAGGGCCAGCAGGGCCAGGAAGACCTCCACGGTGATGTCCTCCTTGCCGCCGAAGCCGCCACCGGCGAACGCGCCCTGGATGCGGACCCGGTTCTGGGGCACACCTATCGTCCGGGCGACGGTACGGAAGTGCTCCATGACCTGGGTGGAGACCCGGATGTTGATGACGCCGCGCTCATCCACCCAGGCGACGCCCGATTCGGGCTCCATGTAGGCGTGCTCCACGAAGGGGACCCGGTAGGTGTTTTCAATGATGAGGTCGGCAGCGGCGAAGCCGGCCTCAATGTCGCCCTTGCGGATGCGCCACCGGGCGACGATGTTATCGGGCTCAAAGACGACCGGCGCGCCCGGTTTCATCGCCTCCAGCGGGTCAAAGACGCCGGGCAGGGGCTCGTACTCCACATCTATCAGGTCCAGGGCCCTCTCGGCGATCTCTTCGGTCTCGGCGGCGACCAGGGCCACCGCCTCGCCCTTGTAGCGGACCCGGTCCCAGGCCAGGACGGGGGTCTCGGAGCCCCGGCGTTCCCGTTGCCCGGTCTGGCCGGGGATGTCGGCGACCATTTTGGCGTAGCCGATGTCGGCGGCGGTCAGCACGCAGACGACGCCGGGGAGGGCGCGGGCCCGGCTGGGGTCTATGCGGACGATGCGGGCCGAGGGGTACGGGCTGCGCAGGACCTTGCCGTGGAGCATACCCGGCATCTTGAAGTCGTCGGCGAAGACGGTGGCCCCGACGGCCTTGCTCAGGGCATCAAAGCGACGGATGGGTTTGCCCACCACTTTGAAATTGGCCATGGTTCCTCCCCAGGGGAATCGGAGAATCGGAGAATCAGAGATCGGAAGTTAGCGGCGGGAGACGCGGGCCTGGGGTAGGCGACGGGTTTGCTGCTGGCGCTGTTCGGTGACGATGAGGGCGATGATTTCGTCCACCAGGGCCAGACGATGTTCCAGAACCTCTCGGGGGAGCAGTCGGCGGGCCCGCCAGTACCACCCTTTCGTCTCCCGGGCAGAGGCCAGCGCCACGTTGAAGAACCAGTCCCGCTCCTTGCCGTACCCACGTCCGTGTCCCTCTTCCAGATTGGCACAGACCGAGCCAGCACTTCGGATCAGTTGGTCGGCAATGGCCCTCCCTCTGAAGTCTCGCCTCAATTTCTCGCAATCTTCCCAGGCCAGGTCGTAGAGAAACAAGGCCTTGCGGTATCCAAAGAACTGCCAGATCGTTTCCTGCCTGATACGGACGTGGACGCTGGCCTCCCATTCCTCATAGGTCATTTCTGCCTCCTGCAGGAGAATCAGGAGAATCAGAAGAATCAGGAGAATCAGGAGAATCAGCGATTCTATTGATTCTTTGATTCTATGATTCTTCTGATTCCCTCCACGATGAGGGTGTATCCGGTACACCGGCACAGGTTGCCCGAGATGGCCTCCCGAATTTCCTCCTCGGTGGGGTTGGGGTTTCGGTCCAGCAGCGCCTTCGCTGACACGACAATCCCTGGAATGCAGAAGCCGCACTGGACCCCACCGCTATCCGCCAGCGCCTCCTGGATGGGATGGGGACGGTCCACCGTCCCCAGTCCGGCGGCGGTGGTGATTTCGGCCCCGTCGGCCTGCCAGGCCAGCACCAGGCAACTGTTGACAGCCCGGCCGTTCAGCAGGACGGCGCAGGCGCCGCAGTCTCCCTTCTCGCAGCCATTCTTGACGTCCGTATACCCCAGGTCCCGCAGGGCGTGGAGCAACGTGACGTTTGGCTTCAGCGCGACCTGATGGGTCCGGCCGTTGATGGTCAGGGTGATCAGTTTGGGTTGCATGTTGCCTCCTCGGAGTAGGGGGTGTGGATTAGGGAGTATGGAGTATGGAGTAGGGAGTAGGGATTAGGGGGGCAGCGCGACGGCGCTCAGTGCTGGCAATCAGGCCGTTCAGAATCTTGCCGGCGGTCTCGGCCTGTGCCAGCAGTTCCTTTTGGGCGTGGGCCTCTTGCCATGCATCCAGTTGCTGGAAACCGTCAATCTTCTCCATACTCCCTACTTCTTACTCCCTACTCCATAATCCCTCCAGCGCTCTTCGCACCAGCACCTCCGTGACGTGTCGGCGGTAGGCCGCAGAGCCGCGGATGTCGTCAATGGTGCGGGTGGCCTCCGCGGCCAGACGGGCGGCCTGAGCGATGGTCTCGGGGGTGAGGGGGTGTCCCTCCAGCGCGCGCTCCGCCTCGTAGGCCCGGATGGGGGTCGGGGCGACGGCGCCCAGGGCAATGCGCGCCGTCTGGCAGAAACCGCTGTCCCCCAGGTCCACCCGTACCGCACCGTTCACCACCGCGATGGCGTCGGCCTTCCGCAGCGCGACCTTGAAGAAACGGGCGCGGGCGGTGGCAGGGGGCAGGGGGACGCGGATGGCGGTGATCAACTCGTGGGGCTGGCGAACGGTCCGCCGCACGCCCAGGAAGAAGTCCTTCAGGGGGACGCGGCGGGTGCCCTCCCGGCTGGCCAGTTCCACCTCCGCGTCCAGCACCAGGAGCGGCGGGGCCATATCGGCCGCGGGGGACGCGTTGGCCAGGTTCCCGGCGACGGTGGCCCGGTTGCGGACCAGGGGACTGGCCAGGGACCGGGCCGCCTCCCGGAGCACCGGGGCATACCGGGCGACCAGCGGGTCCTCCAGAACCTCGGCGACCGTCACCCCGCCGCCGATGACCAGCATCCCGTCCTCCTGGCGGATGCCGCTCAGTTCGGGCAACCCCGCGACGTTGACCAGACACGCAGGCCGGTAGCGCCCGCCCCGCAGGTCCGGGATGACGTTGGTCCCACCCGCGATGGGCATCCCGTCCGGCGCCCGCCCGGCCAGCATCTCCAGCGCCTCCGGAAGCGTCCGGGGCATCAGCAGTTCAAATTCCGGCAACATCGGCACCTCCTTTGAGGTTGGGGACGCAGATTTTTTCCTCACACCAAGACACAAAGACACAAAGGCACGGGGATTTTTATATCTCTGTGTCTTTGTGTCTTTGTGTGAGGCCCATGACCGCCCGCACGATCGCCGCGTAGCCCGTGCAGCGGCAGAGATTCCCCTTCAGGTAGTCCCGCAC
>JAPYWT010000110.1 GCA_028276215.1 Thermoflexus sp.
CTCAAAGAAGAACGTGCAACTGGCGTACATCCGCTGGCGGTAGAACTGGGCCTCCAACAGCCACAGCAGCCGCCGGGCCTGGTCGGTGGTCAGGTGGCCCAGACCGTTGCCGCAGAGGAAGCGCTCTCCGTCCACCTGCCCCAGAACGACCGCGATGTAGGCATCCCGCAGCGGCCAGGGGGCCAGCCCCAGCCGCTGGGCCTCGCAGGCGTAGACCTCGTCCAGTTCGGAGGTCAGGTTGTCCAGCGCCCGCCGCAGCGCCGCCTTCCAGCGGCCGTCGCCGGGGGTGCAGGGACAGCCCAGGGCCCAGCGGTACAGGTTGTGCTCGCAACTCCAGGCACTATTTTCCACCACTTCCACTTCGGCCCGGGGCGGGTGTTCCCGGAAGTACGGCCCCAGCGTGACCGGTGAGCACCCCACTCCCTCTGCACCGTCCAGGAGGCGCTCCAGGACGTCTATCCCCTGCGGGTGATGATGCCCGAAGGTCTCCCCGTCGGTGGCGATAAGCACCAGCCCGCCCCGTCGGCACCGCCACTCCAGGTGTTCCCGCAGCCACCGCTCTGTGTTCTCCGGCGCGGGCATCCCGAACGCCAGCGCGTCCGAGAGGGCGCGGTCCCGAACAAAGACGGCGATCTCCCGCCCGCCGGGCAGTCGGACCCGGTACGGCCCGGCCCCGTCGGTCAGGTCGCCCCGGACCTGCTGGTCGGAGAGGATGGTGAATCGGACCCCCTCGGCGGCCAGGACCTCCAGCGTCTCCAGGTCCACCGCCATTTCCGGCAACCACATCCCCTCCGGCGGATGGCCGAAGCGGTGGGTGAAACTGGCGATGCCCCAGCGGATCTGGCAGATTTTATCCCGACGGCGGGCCAGGGGGAGGATGGTGTGGTGGACCGACTGGGCGAGGCCATTGCCGACGCCGTGGGCCTGGTAGACGGCGCGCTCGTCGGCGACGATGCGCTCGTAGATGTCGTGGGCGTACTCGTCCAGCCAGCGGGCCAGGGTGGCGCCCAGGTTGAAACTGATGCGGCGGAAGAGTTCCCGCCGGGCCAGGGGCGCGTAGCACTCGGCGGTGATGCGCTCGTTCCAGTTGGCGTACGGCGCCGCGTCCGGTTCGCGCGGGACTTTCCCGGTGAACGGGTCCGCCCGGGGCGGCTGGTAGAAGTGACCGTGGATGCAGAAGGTGGCAGGGCGCATAGCGCAGGTCGCAGGTCGCAAGTCGCAGGTCACAGGGCGCAGTGTAGGACAACTGCGAGCAGTTGTCCTACAAAGCAAGGATGCGGCGCATGGTCTCCGGGTCGTATCCGACCAGGCCGACCGACCCCAGCCGGTCCAGCAGGGTGGCCCAGTGGGGATTGCGGGCGAAGACCTCCCGGAAGAGGGGTATGGCCTCCTCCAGCCGCCCGGCGTCGGCCAGGGTGACCGCGTGCCAGAAGCGGATTTCTTCGTGGTCCGGGGCCAGGCGGTCGGCGGCCCGGTACTCCTCCAGCGCCCGCTCCACCTCCCCTTTGCCCAGCCACTCGTCCCCCTGGTTCATGTGCCGGTAGGCCCGGTGGAGGCCGACCAGGCGGCGGAGTTCGGCGATGGGCTGGGGGTGGTCCTCCACCCGCAGGTCCATTACCGTGTCGGTCCAGGGGCGGCCCGTGGAGACGGGCTCCACAATGAGGATGCAGGCGCTCTGCTGGCCGCGAATGTCGCCTCCGGCGGCCTGCCCGGCCTCCAGCGCGGCCAGCATCCGCTCCGCCAGGTCGCCGGACGACTCCCGGTACGCCCGGGCCATAGCGGGCCAGACCTCCGGCCCCAGCATCATGTTGGCCTGGACGGAGAACCCCTCGCCGGTTTCGTGCCCGGCCTCCGGGATGCAGCGGCGGCCCGTGTGGACGGCGACCCGTCCCTGAGCGTCTATCATGGCGACCTGCCGGAGGTCGCGGCCGTCATCGGCCGCCAGAAGGGCCGCCAGGGCCTGGGGGGCGGAGTAGCCCGCCCGCATCAGGGCCAGCCCCAGGGGGCCGTAGCGGACCTCCACCAGGGCCTGGGTGGCCACGGCGCCGACGCCGGCCTCCGCCCACGCCACCACCGACCCGACGGAGAACCAGTGGGACTGGACCGCCACCCCCAGTTGTCCGGTCTGGGGGTCGCGGGCGACGATGGAGAATGTGTGGGCAAAGGGGAATCGCATAGGGCCTCCTTGATCCGTTCAGCCAGCCCGATGGCAGGCCACCAGATGGCCGTCTCCGACGTCCACCAACCGGGGCTCCTCCGTCGCGCAGAGGGGCAACGCCTGAGCGCAACGGGGGTGGAAGGAACAACCCGGTGGGGGATTGAGCGGGCTGGGGACGCTTCCCTGCAGGATCACGCGCGAACGCCGGGCCTGCGGGTCCGGGATGGGAGTGCTGGAGATGAGCGCCTGCGTGTACGGATGGCGGGCATCGTAGAAGATGCCCTCCGTCGTCCCAACTTCCACCACCCGCCCCAGGTACATCACCGCAATCCGGTCGCTGACGTGCTGGACCACGCTCAGGTCGTGGGAGATGAACAGGTACGTCAGCCCCAACTCCGCCTGCAGGTCCTTCAGCAGGTTGAGAATCTGCGCCTGAACGGAGACATCCAGCGCCGAGGTCGGCTCGTCCAGAACGACGAAGAGGGGATTCAGCGCCAGCGCCCGCGCGATGGCGATGCGCTGCAACTGTCCACCGGAGAACTCGTGGGGATACCGGTACAGATGGTCCGCCGAGAGGCCCACCCGCTCCAGGAGTGCCGCCACCCGCTCCGCCAGCGCGCGCCCCCGCAGGTCGGTATGGGTCACCAGCGGCTCCCCCACCAGGTTGAGGACGTTCATCCGGGGGTCCAGCGAGAGATAGGGGTTCTGAAAGAGCATCTGGAAGTACCGGCGACGCTGGCGAAGGGTCTCCCGGTCCAGTTGGAGCAGGTTTTCCCCCCGGAAGAGGACTTCTCCGAAGGTCGGCTCTACCAGCCGGAGCAGGCAACGCCCCAGGGTGGTCTTCCCGCAGCCCGATTCCCCCACCACGCCGAAGGTCTCCCCCGGATAGACGGTCAGGTCCACCCAATGCAGGGCGCGGACGACCTGTCGGCGGCTGAAGAGTCCGCCCCGCAGGACGTAGTGCTTGGTCAACTGGCGGGCCTGGACCAGCGGCTCGGTCATCGCTCCGCCTCCCCGGCGTAGAGATGACAGGCGACCTGATGCCCGTCGGCCACCTCCCGGAGCACGGGGCGCTCCTGGCGACAGCGGTCCCAGGCGAAGGGACAGCGGGGGTGGAACAGACACCCCGGCGGCAGTTGCAATCCGTCCGGCACGGTGCCGGGGACGGCCTGGAGGGGGCGGCCCCGGCTGGATGGATGGGGGATAGCCGCCAGCAATCCCTGGGTATACGGGTGCTTCATGGACTGGAAGATGGCCCCGGTCGGCCCGGTCTCCACGATGAACCCGGCGTACAGGACGGCGACCCGGTCGCAGGTCTCGGCGACCACGCCCAGGTTGTGGGTGATGAGCAGGATGGAGAGCCCGCGCGTCCGCTTCAAATCCACCAGCAGGTCCAGAATCTGGGCCTGGATGGTGACGTCCAGCGCGGTGGTGGGCTCGTCGGCGACCAGGACCTCGGCGCCGCAGGAGAGGGCCATCGCGATCATCACCCGCTGCTGCATGCCGCCGCTCAACTCGTGAGGGTACGTATCCAGGATGCGCTCCGGTTCGGGCATCCCCACCGAGCGGAGGACCTCCGCCGCCTGGCGGCGGGCGGCCTCCCGGCCCATACGGCGGTGGCGACGGGTGACCAACTCTATCTGCTCGCCCACCGTGAAGACAGGGTTCAGGGCCGCCGCCGGGTCCTGGAAAATCATGGCGATTTTCCCGCCCCGCAGGGCCCGCATCTGGGCCGGGGGCAGGGTCAGGATGTTCTGGCCGCGATAGCGGATTTCCCCGCCGACGACCTGGCCCGGCGGCGGGATCAGCCCCAGCAACGCCAGCCCCGTCACCGACTTGCCGCACCCCGTCTCCCCCACCAGGCCGAGAATCTCCCCCGGATACAGGTCAAAGGAAACCCCGTTCAACGCGTGGACCACCCCGGCGTGGGTGTGGAAGTGGACCTGCAGGTCGCGGACGGAAATCAGGGGCTCCCTCATCGGACGGCCCTCCGGGTGCGGGGGTCGGCGATGTCCCGAATGCTATCCCCCAACAGGTTGAAGGAGAGGGAGACCAGGAAAATGGCCAGGCCGGGGAAAGTGGTCAGCCAGGGACGGCTGATGAAGTAGATACGGCCCAGATTGATCATCTGCCCCCAGTCCGGGGTTGGAGGCTGGACGCCCAGCCCGATGAAACTCATCGCCGCGCCGGTCAGGATGGCGGAACCGATGTCCATCGTGGCCTGGACCAGGACCGGCGTCATCACGTTGGGGAGGATGTGACGGAGGATGACGGTCCCCTCCCCCACCCCAATCCCCCGGGCGGCCTCCACGAACGACCGTTCCCGCAGAGAGAGGGTCTGGGCACGGACCAGGCGGGTGTACCAGGGCCACCAT
This sequence comes from Thermoflexus sp., assembly GCA_028276215.1. Classification (GTDB taxonomy): domain Bacteria; phylum Chloroflexota; class Anaerolineae; order B4-G1; family DUEL01; genus SpSt-77. The sequence continues at coordinate 4,534 of JAPYWT010000110.1, forward strand.
GTGAGCGCGACGGCGATCATCGCGTTGGTGAAACTGGGCCCCAGCGCGGCGGCAATGGCGATGGCCAGGAGGAGGGACGGGAAGGCCAGGAAGATGTCGGTCAGGCGCATGATGGCCTCGTCCAGCCAGCCGCCGAAGTAGCCCGCCAGCGCACCCAGCGGCGTACCAACCGCGACGGCGATGATGACGACCAGAAAGCCGATGGAGAGAGAAGTCCGCCCGCCGAAAAGCACCCGTGCCAGCACATCCCGTCCCAATTCATCCGTCCCCAGGGGGTGTTGCCAGGACGGCGGCTGAAACTGCTCCTCCATTTTCGGTTCCCCCCGGCCCTGCTCCGGGTACGGGGTCAGCCAGGGGGCGAAGATGGCGCCGAAGAGGAACAGCAGGATGACGACCAGGCTGGCGACGGCCAGCCGGTCCCGCAGGAACGCCCGCCCCATCAGGCGGTACTCCTCCAGTTGGGAGCGGTGTTCGTGGGCCCAACGCTCCAGGAATGGCTGGATCAGGGTGGTCATGGTGCGTTATTTCAAAACCACGCGCGGGTCCAGGACGACCTGGACCAGGTCCAGCACCAGATTGATGAGCACGTAGAAGACCGTCACCACCAGCGTGACCGCAATGATGACCGGGAAGTCCACATTGATAATGGCCGACGTCACATAACTGCCCAGACCGGGCCAGGAGAAGATGACTTCCACCAGAATGGCGCCCGTCAGCGAATAGACAAACGAAAGGGCCAGGACTGTCAGGGTCGGGACAATGGCGTTTTTCAGTGCCAGGCGGAAGAGGATGGTCCGTTCGGAGAGTCCGGCGGCCCGCGCGGCGACGATGTACTTCTCCTGCAGGACCTCCACCATGGTGGAGCGGGTCATGCGGATGGTCAGGCCGATGGCGTAGGTCGCCAGGGTGAAGGCCGGCAGGATGATGTGGGTCAGGGCGTCGCGGAAGGCGGGCCAGTTACGGGTGATGAGCGTATCCACCAGGTAGAAACCGGTGACGGTCTGGATGGGCCGATAGAGGGCGGTCCCAATGCTCACCCGCCCGCTGATGGGCAGCCAGTGGAGTTGGCCGAAGAAAATCAGTTGCAGCAGCAGGCCGAGCCAGAAAGTGGGGATGGAGACAGACGCCACCGCCACCAGCCGGCTGAAGTGGTCCAGGAAGCGATTGCGCCGGGCGGCGGAGAGCACGCCCAGCGGGATGCCGATGAAGACGGCCATGGCCATTCCGACCAGCACCAGTTCCAGGGTGGCGGGCAGGTAGGCCCGCAGGTCCCGGACGATGGGCTGGTGGGTCTTGATGGAGACGCCCAGGTCGCCGCGCAGGAGGTTGCCCAGGTAGTAGAAGTACTGGATGTAGAGGGGACGGTCCAGGCCGAGTTTGACGCGCGCGGCGGCAATCTGGTCGGGGGAGGGGCGGGGTCCGACCCAGAGGGCGGCGGGGTCCGATGGCACCACGCGCGCGATGAAGAAGGTGACCACGGAGACCCCGAAGATCACCAGAACGGCCAGCAACAGCCGCCGGAGGATGTATTCCCAGACTTTCATCGGCAGAGCATTCGCGCTGGCGGCGGCGGCCTTCGGCCGCCGCCGCCAGGCCCCCGACCCCTTCGCTACCGGGACAACTCGTAGAAGAAGACGACGTGCGGATAGGAGGGGTTGTCCACGTACCCCTTGATGTCGGCCCGCACCGCGTGGGTGTTGACCAGGTCGTAGAAGAAGACCGCCACCGCGTCGTCTATCAGGATTTTCTGGGCATCTATGAACAGCCGTTCGGCCTCAGACCGGTTGCTACCGGAAAGAGCGTTCGCCCGGTCTATCAACTCGTCGTACTGGGGATTGCAGTAGTAGCCCAGATTGAAGAGGGTCTCCTCCTCGCAGTGGAACATGCTGTACAGGAAACTGTAGGGGGAGACGTAGTCGGGCCACCAGTACATCACGAAGATGTCCTGCGCCTGCATCGGGTCGGACTTGCCCAGGTCCCACTGGGCCTCCCACGCCATTCCGCGCACCTCCAGGTCAATCCCCAGTTTCGCCAGTTCGGCCTTCCAGACCTCGCCGACCTGCCGCTCGTCCAGGTCCCCCGCGACGTGCGTCATCACCAGTTTGAAACCGCCGTTGGGGTACCCGGCCTGAGCGAGCAGTTCCCGGGCCTTATCCAGGTTGTAGGTGTACTGGAACAGTTGGTCGCTGTGGCCCCACATCCCCAGAGGTACCGGGCCGTGGGACTGGACTGCGTAGCCGGAGACCACGGTCTGGATGAACCGATCGTAGGGGAAGGCGTAGGAGATGGCCTGCCGGACCAATTTGTTATCCAGCGGGGGCTTGCGGACGTTCAGCAGACCCACCAGGTTCTGGAACGCCGGGTTGGTGTAGACGACGACGTCGGGGCGGGCATCCAGCGCGGCCAGGTTGGCGCGGGGGATGTCGTACGTGACATCGGCGGTGCCGGCCTCTATCATCTGCTGCCGGACCGTTGGGTCTTCCACCACCTCAAAGACGACTTTGGTGAACTGGCCCGGCTTCCAGCCGCCCCAGTAGTCGTCAAAGCGGGTGATGACCAGCCGACGGCCCCGCTCGTAACTCTCAATGGTGTACGGGCCGCTCCCACAGTCGTGGCCCTCGTTGAACCACTCACTGGCCTTCTCGCCCTGGGCCTCCACACAGGCCGGGCTGAAAATCCAGGAGCCGTAGCCGGAGGCCGCGATGAGGTCCAGAGGAGCGGAGTACTTGAGTTTGAAGCGGACGGTGTAATCGTCCACCACCGTGATCTCTTCCACCGGGTCCCAGATGTAGGAGGCCCCCATGCCCATTGTGATGGTGCGCTCAATGGAGTACTTGACCGCCTGAGCATTGAGGGCGGTGCCGTCGTGGAACTTCACCCCTTTGCGCAGGTAGAAGGTCCATTCGGTGGCATCCGCGTTGGACTC
>JAPYWT010000111.1 GCA_028276215.1 Thermoflexus sp.
ACGCAAATGGTGAGCAGGTCCAGCGCGTCGGGGAGGGATTTCAGGATTTCCTTCTGCCGCTGGCGGATTTTAGACCCCAGCCAGGAGCCGGGCAGGTAATAGCCCAGAGCGAAAGCGACCACTATCAGGAGCAGTTTCCGCGACATCGGGATGGCCATGCGCCCCATCAGCAGAATGGTCAGGCCGCCCAGAACGCCTGCAATGATATAACGGGCAGCGACGAACTCCGCGGGCCCGATTTTCTGAGCCAGTCCGGCCAGTTCCAGGTATCGGCGGGTGCGCGTCAGCGTCTGGGAGGGGGTCATGCGCCCGATCAGGGCGGCCACGCTCCGGAGGATGGGCCGAATAACCCGCTCGCTGAACGGAAGGGAGAGTTCTATCTCTTCCAGCGTCGCGGTTCGGCCCATCGCGCCCAGTTCAGCCAGGCGGGCTTCCAGAGCGTCCTCTCGTTTCGGCGCCCGCATGCCGACGAGAATCACAGCCACCCCCAGGACCAACACCAACCCGATCAGAATCAGTAGAGGACCCATTTTCTACACCTCAATATCCGCGATCTTCCGGGTGATGAAGAAACCGGAGATAATCCCTGCTCCCGCTACCCCCAGCATCATCCAGCCACACGGATCCTTAAACATGGGCCCCATAAACCTGGGGTTAATCGTATAGACCAGCAGGGCCACCCCAATGGGCAAAAGGCTGACCACATAGCCTGAGGCCCGGGCCTGGGCCGTCAGAGCACGAATCTCCCCTTTGATCCGCACCCGTTCCCGAATGGTGAAACTGATGGTATCCAGCACTTCGGCCAGGTTGCCTCCCACTTCCTGCTGGACCTTGATGGCCGTCACCGTCATGTCCAGGTCGTCGGAAGGGACCCGGCGAAGGAGGTTATCCAGCGCCTGCTCCAGGGAAAGCCCCAACTGGACTTCCTTGACCACCCGACCGAATTCCTCCGAAGCGGGCTCGTCCATCTCTTTAGCCACGGCTTCCATTGCCTGAAGCACGCTATAACCTGCCCGGATGCCGTTGACCATCATGCTGATAATATCCCCCAACTGGTCGTTAAAGGCTTTCAGACGCTTCCCCTGGAGGTAAGACACATACCAGCGGGGAGCGAAGAAGCCCAGCACGGCCGCCAGCAGGGACAGGGGGATATTGCGGCGCAGGACGAACACGATCGCAGGGAACAGAATCATGCAGATAATCGTGGCCGCGATGAATTCCCCGGCGGTCAGTTTCAGGTTGGCCCGGGCCAGTTGGGTGCGCAGGTTGCGGGCGAAGCCCCGCTCCGCCAGCGCCTTATCCAGGCGCTCTCCCAGCGGCGAGACCCGGGGGCCGGGTTTCCCCCGCTCCTTCTTCTTTTCCTCCACACCCAGGGCATAGCGGTCCAGCCGCTCGCTGACCTCGTCTTTTCGCCGACCGCCCAGGAACAGGTAGACGAGGGCTCCGATGAGCAGCAGAATTCCCCCAACCAGCAACAGGTTCTCCATCTCTACTCCTCCCGGCCGATGCGCTTCGGGCCGGTGCACACCCAGGGTTGATGCGCAGGATCCATCCTGCGCTACCATGCCCCACAATACCGAACCGTTTACCGCCGGAGCCGCTCTCCGACGCCGAAAATCGTGGGCGGGAGATGGATGCCGGCCGCCTCAATTTTATCCATAAACTTCGGCCGAATGCCCGTGGGCCGGAGACGACCGATGACCTTCCCGTTCTCTATCCCGGCGATCTCAAACTTGAAAATCTCCGCCATCGTGATCACGTCGCCCTCCATCCCCTCTATCGCGGAGATGCTCACGACTTTCCGGCTGCCATCCCGCAGACGCTCCAACTGGACGATGAGGTCCAGCGCGCTGGCAATCTGCTCCCGGATGGCCCGATGGGGGAGGTCCATCCCGGCCATCAGAATCATGTTCTCCAGGCGGGCCAGCGCATCCCGTGGGGAGTTGGCGTGGATGGTGGTCATAGAACCCTCGTGGCCGGTGTTCATCGCCTGGAGCATGTCAAACGCCTCCGGGCCCCGGCACTCGCCGACGATAATCCGGTCCGGCCGCATCCGCAGACTGTTGATGACCAGGTCGCGAATGGTCACCTCCCCCCGGCCCTCAATGTTGGGCGGGCGGGATTCCAGGGTGACCACGTGCTCCTGCTGCAACTGCAACTCCGCTGCGTTCTCAATGGTGATGATGCGCTCATCGTTGGGAATGAAACCGGAGAGCACGTTGAGGAAGGTCGTCTTCCCGGTGCCGGTACCGCCGGAGACCACGATGTTCAACTTCGCCTGCACGCAGGCCTTGAGGAACTCCATCGCCTCCGGCGTGATGGAGCCCAGTTCTATCAATTTCTCGGCGGTCAACGGAATCTTGAAGAACTTCCGGATGGTCAGGACCGGGCCGATTAGGGAGAGGGGCGGGATGATGGCGTTGACGCGCGAGCCGTCGGGCAGGCGGGCATCCTGATAGGGGACGCTCTCATCTATCCGCCTCCCCAGGGGCGCGATGATGCGCTCTATGATGCGCATCAGGTGCTCCTCGGACTCAAAGGAGGCGGTGGTGCGCTCAATCTTCCCGAACCGCTCCACATAGATGTTCTTGGGCCCGTTGACCATAATTTCGGTCACGGTAGGGTCCGCCAGGAACGGCTCCAGGGGCCCCAGCCCCAGAATCTCCGCCACAATCTGCTCAAAGAGCCGCTCCTTCTCCGCCCGGCTGAGGACAATCCGCTCCTCGGCCAGGATGTTCTCAAACATATCCCGGATGGTGCGCCGGACCTCGTCCTGCCGGCTGACATCCATCGTCGGGTCCAGTTCGTCTATCAGTTTGTTCTGGATGCGGGTCTTCAGGTCGCGATAGGTGTCCCGCAGGGGGGATGGGGCCGTCGTCGGGCGGGGCGTCGGCGCGCCCGGCCCCGCCGGCCCTGCCGGCCCCGCCGGTGCCGTCGGTGGTTGGGTTCCTTTCTCAATTCTCCTCAAAAGCGACATCTTGCACCTCGCGGATCGCGTATCGCTTATCGCGTATCGCGTATCGCATATCGCCTATCGCCGATCGCTTATCGCGGATCGCTTATCGCGTATCGCATATCGCCTATCGCCGATCGCTTATCGCGTATCGTCGGTCGTCTGTCGTCCGTCGTCTGTGGTCTGTGGATCAGATTCCCAGCGCCCGGCCCAGGAGGCGGCGGCTGACCTCCACCGAGGCCTCCTCTTCCTCCTCCTGCGCCTTCCGGAACTGGCTCAGCCGCTCCAGGACGCCCGCGGCCAGGTGGACAAAAGCCTGGCCAATAGGCCGGCTGGCCTCTTCTATCGCAACCGGCAGGCCCCGGTTCGCCGCGACAACGCCTGCCCGTTCGTCGTAGGGAATGTGGGCCAGCGCGGGGATCAGCGCCCGCTCAATCTGATCCAGCCGCAGGCCAGTCTTCCGGTCTGAGTGGTTGATGACCAGGCCGATTTTCTCCCGGGGATACCCCAGCCGGTCCGCCAGTTCCAGAAAATGGCGGGCGTCCTTGATGTCCGGAATCAGCGGGGTGACGACCAGCAGGATCAGGTCCGCCCGGTCCAGGAAGGTGAGGGTCAACTCGTTGAGCAGACTCCAGGTATCCACCACCACGATGTCAAATTCCCGCAGGAGGCCGTCCAGGATGGCCCCGATGCGGCGACTGCCTTCGGCCATGCCGCCGTCGGCGCCGATGACAGCATCGGCGGCCTCCGGGTGGGGTGGCGCCAGCAGGGCCTTGACGCCCGAAGGGTGGGGGGTCAGGACGCTGGTCAGCAGGTCGGTATCCAGTTCCTCCACCCGTACGGCCAGGTCGGCGATGCTGCGGGTAGCCTGCAGGTTGAGCATCACCCCCACGTCGCCGAATTGGAAACTGCCGTCCATGATGGCCACCTTCTGGCTGGCCCCCAGGCGGGTCTGGAGGGCGACGGCCAGGTTGACGGCGACGGTGGTGCAGCCCACCCCGCCTTTGGGGGAAAAGACGACAATCAGTTGCCCCTGGCGGCCTGGGGCCGGGCGCCCGGGCACGCCGGGGGCGGCTGCGGTGGGGATGGGGGCCATCCGCGCCGCCTGCGCCTGCCCGATTTCGTAGACCCGGCGGATGGTCGCCATCAATTCGTCTCCGCTGGGGGGCTTGACCAGAAAGTCGCGCGCACCCGCAGCCATCGCCCGGCGCATGTAGCCGGTCTCCCCCTGAACGGAGAGAATGATGATCTGGGTGGTGGGCACTTCCCGCACAATCTGCTCGGTGGCGGTGATCCCGTCCATCCCGGGCAGGTTGATGTCCATAATGACCACGTGCGGGACCAGTTCCCGCGCCAGTTTAACCCCCTCCTCGCCGGTGGCGGCGGTGCCCACGACCTCTATATCCGGGGCGAAGGAGAGCAGTTTGCGCAGGTTCTCCCGGGTCTCGGCGATGTCATCTACGATCAGGACGCGGATTTTTTCGGACTGCCCCATCGGAACGATTCCTCGGATTTACTGCGGAGTGGGCCCCACGCTTTGAATCGCCCAGTTCCGATAGGCTTCCGGCAACGGGCCAATCTCGGGGGCTTCCACCCCGAAAGGCAACTTGGGCGGTCGGCTGATCCCGTACCGGTTGACCAGATACTCCAGAGTCACCGGCGCCGTGCTGGCTGCATCGTTATCGTTCACCCCCCGCAGGACCAGGGTGATGCTGGCTTTTAACTCCAGAATGCTCTTCAGTACCAGGGTGTCCTGAGCGTCCAGCAGCAGGACCACCACATCCCCTCCCTTCACCGGCGGGGCCGGCGTCGGGGTCGGCTGGATCGCGGTGGGACCTGTCGGGCCGGTGGGCTGGGTCGGCGTGACCACCGGCTGCGGGAAGATCACCTCCGGGGTGGGCTGATACGGCCCCACCCCGATCACCAGCGCGTTCTGGATGGTCATCTGGGCAATGTAGCCGGTCCGGCCCGGGCCGCTGGGATAGACCATCACGGGCTGACCGGTGGGCAGGACCTCCATTCGCCCCATGACGCCCTGGCAGGTCATTCCCTCTTGGCACTGGAGGATGATCCAGTTATTCGGGAGGGGGCTCTGGAAGTCCTGATCCAGGTCCACCACGTTCCACGAGGCCAGAACGTCCACCCGGTCGCCGGGCCGGATGTACCAGGCCACCGCGCTCAGCATATCCACCGGGATGGCCATCGCCCGCTTCCCCGGAGGAATCTGGAGCGCCAGGTCGGAGCCCTTCTCGCCTGGGGCGGGCATCTCTTCGGTCAGCATGGTCGGCATGATGGGCATCCCCTGGGCGATGGGCACCCGCACGATTTTCCCGTAGACCTCGTTCACGTCCTGGAAATAGAGGGGCGGCAACTGGTTTTGGGGCCACAGGCGGGTCTCTACCATCCCCTCCCCGATGGTCATCCCCCGGTCCAGGTTGTTGCGGGCGATGACCACCGGGACGGCCGGGACGACCTCCACGGTGGGGGTCATTTCGGCCGACGGGGTGGGTTTCGGCCTGTTGACCAGAAAGTACCCCACCAGAAGGGCAATGGCCAGGATGATGATGGCGACCAGTATCAGGGTACGTCGGTCTCTCATAATGGCTCCTTACGGTTTCCGGGGCAGGAGGGACAGGGAGATGTACAAAAGTACTATAGTGCAATTTGCCCCATTTGTCAAGCCCGACCGCCAGCCGGGTGTGTCCCAAAGTTGTAGGACAACTGCGAGCAGTTGTCCTACAAAGCGGCCATAAATTGGGACACACCCCGCCAGCCGGGAGTCCTTCTGGAAAAAACCGCAGAGGACGCAAAGGGCGCAAAGAAAATTACGGACAGAATCTCTGCGTCCTCTGCGTTCTCTGCGGTGAAGAACAAAAACCGCTCTCTGCGGTGAGAGGGGACGCCCTATCTCCAGAGGGAGACCACCATCACGTGGCTGGCACAGGCATTGGAGCCCGGGCCGAAGCCTGCATTGGGGCTGGGCACCCCCTCCCCCGAAATGTACTCCACCAATTGCGCCGTAATCTCCTTCTGCCCCTGAGAGCAGGCCGTGATCTTGACCGCCGCAAAGCCGACGATGTGGTAGCAGTAACTGCTCCCCTGGGTCGGGCAGGCGGGCTTGGGGGCCGGAATCTGGCTCGGACAGTTGGGCACCTCGTCGTAGACGGGGACGTAGAAGACCGTGTCCATCGGTGCCGCGCAGACGGCGCTGGCATCCGCGCCCGGCTTGGCGTGGATGTAATCCCCCGTCCGGCATCCGGCGCCCCAGGCGCAGTCGGCGTAGAGGGTGCCGTTCCAGCCGTTCTCCATCCAGTTCTTCAGGTCATTGGCCCCGGCGTTGGGGTCCACCGCGCGCGGCCAGTTGGGGTTCTCCCGCTGGTTCCAGACGTACCCCAGGTTCATCCACCCCCGGTGCTGGGCCACACCGCTGACCCAGCGGATGGTCCCGCCGTTGTTGTCAAAGTCCACTTTGAGCCAGTCCCCCGGGTTCAACTGGGCCACCACCGGGGCCGGCACCCCGAAGGGCCGCAGCCCTCCGCCCACCAGCAGCGGCGGCCCGGTGACCGCCGTCGCCGAGGCCGAGGCCCTGCCCGTAGAGGCCCCCACCAGGCCCAGGAAATAGGTCGGCTGGGTGATGGTGGTCGTGACCACGATGCCCGAGGCGCCCACCGGAACCACCCCGCCTCCCACCAGGACCGGCGGGCTGTACTCCACCACCTGGTTACCGGCGAAGCCCACGTAGTGGGCCTCAAATTGGGCATCGGTTCCCCCGTTGCGGGCGACAAAGTCCTGGACCACGTTGTAGATTTCGGCGTCGGTGGTGGTGGGGTTGGGGTTGGTGGTGCAGATGGCCTGGGAGAGACGGCGCGCGCCGGCCAGGGCAGCGCCGTCGGCGGCGTTCTGCATCCGGCGGCGCTCCAGATAGACCGTTCCCCCATCAATCGCCAGCCCCAGCATCGCGATCAGCGCCACCAGCGCCAGGGCGACCAGAACCACCGTCTGGCCCCGCTCCTGATGTGTTCTGGCGTTCATAGTTCACCTCCTTATGGTGATGGATTGCTGAGAATCACTCCCACGGCAACCCCCCGAAGGGGGATGATGCGGCCGGGAATCAGGTCTCCCAGCAGGGGAGTGACCAGTGTAAACGGATAGGTGACGGTCACCGTGATGGGCGACCCGGCGGTCAGCACCGGGCGGTCTACCTGAACCATAGACGGGTCCAACTGGATCAGGCCGCCGCTGGCCGCCTGAGCCCGTTCGGTAATCCGTTGAACGCTGGCGCTGGGGTAGATGGACGCGTAGGTCGCCCCCTCCGCCGCCGCGTCGGTGACGGCGACGTAGGCGAAGAAGAGCCGCCCCAGTTCCAGCACGCCCCCCAGCAGGAGAATCAGCAGGGGGAGCACCAGGGCAAATTCTACCAGGCTCTGGCCTCTCTGGCTTCGGATGTGCGCTTTCATCTTTCCCCCTACGGC
>JAPYWT010000112.1 GCA_028276215.1 Thermoflexus sp.
GCCAGAGTATGATGCGCTGGTGCGGGATTTGCTCCGGGAGGCGGCCGTGCTGATAGAGTGGAGCGCTCCCTGTGTCCCGCCGGAGTTTCATCTGGAACTGGCCGGCCTGCAGCGGGAGATGCTGGCCTGGAGGGCGGTCTGGCCGGTGGAGGGGGCCCGGCATCTGCTCTCCCTGCGGGCTCGCCAGGCGTCCGATCTGATGCTCTGGCGGGCGGGATTGATCCCGCCAAAGGAGGAGGAAGCGTGGAGTACGAAGCGGTAATCGGCCTGGAAGTCCATGCGCAGGTTCATACCCGTTCCAAAATGTTCTGCGCGTGTCCGGTGATGGAGGACACGGGGGACCTGCCGCCCAACACGTACGTCTGCCCGGTCTGCACGGCGATGCCGGGGACGCTCCCTGTCATCAACCGCCGCGCGGTGGAACTGACGCTGATGACCGCACTGGCCCTCAACTGTGAGGTTCCCCCCGTCTCCTTCTTCGCCCGCAAGTCCTACTTCTACCCGGACCTGCCCAAGGGCTACCAGATTTCCCAGCACGGGTTGCCCCTGGGGGTCAACGGGTACCTGGACATCCAGACGGAGGCCGGGCCCCGGCGCGTCCGAATCAACAACGTCCACCTGGAGGAGGACACCGGGAAACTCTACCACGTGGGCAACGTCACGCTGGTGGACTTCAACCGGGCCGGGGTGCCGCTGATAGAGATTGTCACCGAGCCGGACATGCGCTCCGCCGAGGAGGTGCGGGAGTACGCGGAGCGGCTGCGGGAGATTCTGGTCTACCTGGGCGTCAACTCCGGGGATATGGAGAAGGGGGTGATGCGGTTTGAGGCCAGCGTCAGTGTCCGCCCGAAGGGGACGGATGTGCTGAACCCGCGCCACGAGATTAAGAACCTGAACTCTTTCCGCGCGCTGTATCGGGCGGTGGCCTACGAGGTCGCGCATCAGATAGAGGTGCTGGAGAGCGGCGGGCGGGTGTTCCAGCAGACGATGGGCTGGGACGAGGGGCGGGGGGTGACCTACGTCCAGCGGAGCAAGGAGTACGCGGAGGACTACCGGTACTTCCCGGAGCCGGACCTGCCGCCGCTGGAGATCGGTCGGGAATGGCTGGAGGAACTGCGGCGGGGGCTGCCGGAACTCCCCACCGCGCGGCGGGCCCGCTTTGTCCACGAGTACGGCCTGGGCGCGTACGAGGCCGACCTGCTGGTCGCTGACCGGGCGGTTGCCGATTACTACGAGGCGGCGGTCCGGATGGGGACCGTCAGCCCGAAAGTGGTTGCCAACTGGGTCACGGTGGACCTGTTCCGGGTGATGAAGGAGTCCGGTAAGGGGATCGCGGAACTCCCGGTGAGTCCGCAGGCGCTGGTGGAACTGATCGGGCTGGTGGAGTCGGGGACTGTCAACCTGAACACCGGGCGGGAAGTGCTGGACGAAATGGCGGCAACGGGGAAGTCGGCCCGCCAGATTGTGGAGGAGAAGGGGCTGGCCCAGATTTCGGACGAGGCGGCGCTGCGGGCGGTGGTGGAGCGGGTGCTGGATGAGAACCCGACACAGGTGGCCCAGTACCTGGCGGGGAAGGAGCAGGTGGCGGGCTGGCTGATGGGGCAGGTGATGCGCGCCACCGGCGGCAAGGCCAACCCGCAGATGGTGCGCGGCCTGCTGGTGGATGCGCTGGAGAAGCGGCGGTAGCGCGTTCCGAAAGTTGTGATACAATTGATGGCAGATCCGTTTCGTGGGAGGGGCCTTATGCAGGCTGGGCGAGTTCTCACGATCTCACAGGGTGAGGCGATGGTGGAGGAGTTGCTCCGTCTGGTGGAGGAGCGGGCCGAGTGGCGGCTGCGGTTCCGTCGCGCTTTGCTGGGGGAGGTGGCGGTCTCATTCCAGGAGGTGTTAGAGACGCTGCAGCAGGTGGCCCGGATGCAGCAGCAGGGGGAGGAACGGACCTCTCGCCTGGAGGCCGCACTTTCTGTGCTGGCAGAGGCCCAGCAGCGTACAGCGGAGGCTGTCTTGGCCCTGGCCGAGGCGCAGCGGCGGTCGGAGGAGCGCACCTCCCGGATGGAGGCCGCCATTGCCGAACTGGCGGAGGCGCAGCGACGCACGGAGGAGCGGCTGGAAGCCCTGGCGGAGGCGCAGCGGCGCACGGAGGAGCGGGTGGGGCGCCTGGAGGCTGCTGTGGAAGCCCTGGCGGAGGCGCAGCGGCGCACGGAGGAGCGGCTGGAGGCCCTGGCCGAGGCGCAGCGGCGGTCGGAGGAGCGCACCTCCCGGATGGAGGCCGCCATTGCCGAACTGGCGGAGGCGCAGCGGCGCACGGAGGAGCGGGTGGGGCGCCTGGAGGCTGCCGTGGAAGCCCTGGCGGAGGCGCAGCGGCGCACGGAGGAGCGGCTGGAGGCCCTGGCGGAGGCGCAGCGGCACATTGAGGAGCGGCTGGCGCGGCTGGAGGCCACGGTCCAAGAACTGGTGGAGGTCCAACGTCGGCATGAGGAGCGGCTGGCGCGGCTGGAGGCTATTGTGGAGGCCCTGGTGGAAGCCCAGCGCCGCACCGAGGAGCGGCTGACCCGCCTGGAGGATGCGGTCCAGGAACTGGTGAAAGTTGTGCAGAAGCACGAGGAGCGCCTGGAGACCATTGAGCAGATTCTCGCTAAGGCCCTCATCCGGATGGACCGGTTGGAATCGCAGGTAGGCCAACTCGCCAATCGCCTGGGATTGGACCTGGAGGTAGACGCCGAGGAGGTCTTGCGGAGTCTCCTGGAGGACCGGAGAATCCGGATGCTCCAGGAACCTTTTGCCTTAGAAGTGGATGGGGAGATGGACGTGGTCGTTCCAGTGGAACTGCCCACCGGAGAGCGGCCGTGGATCATCGTGGAGGTGAAGGGACGTCTCCGCCGGAAGGAACTGGGGGAGTTCCTGCAGCGCCTGCAGCGTCCTTCAATCCAGGAGGAACTCCAGAGAGCCGGGGTGCAGAAGCCCTACCTGCCTTATGCCTTCGGGCTGCGGGTATATGCCGATGTGGACCGGATGGCTGAAGAGGCGGGTGTTGGGGTGCTGAGTTTTCGCGGGGAGCGGGTAGCACCCCGGTTGTGGGAGTAAGCGGTAGGATAACCGTCTGAGGAAAAGCAGGCGAAATCTCACTTCTCACAGGGCAGTTTTCGGGTACAATGGCGCGTTGTGCCGGAAAGATGCTCCAACCGTCAGAGATTCCCAATCTAACTTCGTAAGGAGGTACAGTCCATGGCGAAAGGCAAAGAGCCCATTCTGGAAAGCGTTATGCATCACGCGATCGGTCTGAGCGGGATCGCAAAGGAGTTCAACCCCTTCCTGATCGCCCAGCGGCAGTTGGATGAGGCGGCAGAGATTATGGGGTTGGACCCGGCCGTCCACGAGTTGCTCCGCTGGCCGATGCGGGAACTCCACGTGACGATGCCCGTGCGGATGGACGACGGGACCGTGAAAATCTTCCACGGGTTCCGCGTCCAGTACAACGATGCCCGCGGCCCGACGAAGGGCGGCATCCGGTATCATCCGGAGGAGACGATTGACACCGTGCGGGCGCTGGCGGCGTGGATGACCTGGAAGACGGCGGTGATGGACCTGCCGCTGGGCGGCGGCAAGGGCGGCATCGTCTGCAATCCCAAGGAGATGTCCCGGGGCGAACTGGAGCGGCTGAGCCGCGCCTATATCCGCGCCGTCGGCCGCATCCTGGGGGAGGAGACCGACGTCCCGGCCCCCGACGTCTACACCGACTCGCAGATTATGGCCTGGATGATGGACGAGTACTCGGTGATGCGGGGGTACAATGTCCCCGGGGTGATCACGGGCAAGCCGCTGCCGCTGGGCGGTTCGCAGGGTCGCGGCGACGCCACCGCGCGGGGCGGGATGTACTGCATCCGCGAGGCCGGCAAAGTGCTGGGCATTAACCTGAAGGGCGCCACGACGGCCGTCCAGGGCTACGGGAACGCCGGGCAGTACGCCCACATCCTGGGCCAGGAACTGCTGGGCCTGAAGGTCGTCGCCGTCTCCGACTCCAAGGGCGGCATCTACAACCCGGACGGTCTGGACCCCAAGGAGGTCATCGCCCACAAGGAGAAAACCGGGTCGGTGGTGAACTTCCCCGGTGCCCGGAACATCACCAACGCCGAACTGCTGGAACTCCCGGTCACGGTGCTCATCCCGGCGGCGATGGAGAACCAGATCACCGAGGCCAACGCGGCCAACATCAAGGCCCGCATCGTGGCGGAACTGGCCAACGGCCCCACCACCCCGGAGGCGGACCGCATCCTCTTCTCCAACGGCGTCTACGTCATCCCCGACTTCCTCTGCAACGCCGGTGGGGTGACCGTCTCCTACTTTGAGCAGGTCCAGAACGCCTACGACTACTACTGGGACCTGGAGACGGTCCACGAGCGGCTGGACAAGAAGATGACCGCCGCCTTCCATGCGGTGCACCAGACAGCGCAGCAGTACAAGGTGCACAACCGGATGGGGGCGTACATCGTGGCGGTGAGCCGGGTGGCGGAGGCCTGCCGGCTGCGCGGGTGGGTGTAGGTTTTTGACCTCACCCCACCCCCGCCGCAGGCGGCGGGGGAGGGGTGAGGTCATCGCCGCAAGCCCGACGGGTTTTCCCGTCGGGCTTGTTGTTTATGGGGGGTCAGCGGCCCAGGGGGATGTAGTCCTGCAGGATGGAGTTGCCGATGAACTCCCGCAGGATGGAGTTGTCGGGCACCATGTCGGGGGGGCAGGGGATGAACCACTCCAGGAAGGCCAGCAGCCGCTTCGCCTCCACCCGGCGGGGGCTGGGCGGCTCCACCTGCCGCAGCAGCGGCTCCACCAGTGGCTTCAGCACCGCCAGTTCGTAGACCAGCGCCGAGTTGAACATCACGTCGGCGTTCTCCTGGTAGGGGAAGATGTGCCGTTTCTCCCCCCGCCGTACGCTCTCCCACCGGTCCAGCGTCTCCTCGGCAGTGTATCCCCGGTACATGGCATCCCGCACGATGCGCCGAATCAGGCGCGTGTCCGTGGTCGGCACCCGGTTGTGCCGGTCCAGGTTCAGTTGGGTGAGCGCCGAGACGTACACCCGGAAAATCCGCTCCGGCGGTACCATAGGCACCAGGTTGGGGTTCAGGCCGTGAATCCCCTCTACGATGATGACGTGGTCGGGCGTCAACTGCACCGTGGGCCCCTGCTGACGGGTCCCGCTGTGGAAGTCAAAGCGGGGCAGGGTGACTTCCCGCCCGTCCATTAACGCCAGCAGTTGCTGGTTGAAGAGAGCCAGGTCCAGCGCTTCCAGTGCCTCAAAGTCGTACTGTCCCTGCTCGTCTCGCGGGGTATGCTGGCGGTCCACGAAGTAGTCATCCAGCGCGATGGGGAAGGGCCGGACGCCGTGGGCCAGCAACTGGATGGAGAGCCGTTTGGAGAAGGTGGTCTTGCCGGACGCGGAGGGGCCGGCAATCAGCACCAGCCGGATGCGGTCGTGCTGTTCGGCGATGGTGTGGGCAATCTGGGCGATGCGCTCTTCGTGCAGTGCCTCGGAGACCAGGATAATCTCCCGGATGCGTCCGTTCTCAATGGCGGCGTTCAGGTCCCCCACATCTTCCACGCCCAGCAGCCGCAGCCATTCCCCGTATTCCTGGAAGACGGCGTTCAGCCGGGGGGAATCCGTGTACGGGAGCAGTTGGGTGGGCCAGTGCCGCCGGGGGTACTGGAGGATGAACCCCGGCGGCGAGGGGCGGAGGGCAAAATACTGGAGGTACCCGGTGGAGGGCACCATGTAGCCGTGAAAGTAGTCCTGGTAATCCCGCAGGCAGTAGAGGATGAGGTAATCTTTCCGACGGCGGGAGAAAAGGCGGACTTTGTCCTGCTGGCCCCGTGCCTGGAAGAGGGCGAGGGCTTCTTCAATGGGCACCCGTTTCTTGCAGATGGGCACGTCTTCTTCCACGATGCGCCGCATGTGGGCCTCAATCGTCCCCAATTCCTCCGCGGAGAAGGGTTCCCGGTTGAGCACCCGGCAGTAGAAGCCGCCGGAAGGGACGGAGTAGTCTATGACGACCTGGGCTTCCGGGAAGAGTTCGGAGACGGCAGTGACCAGCAGGAAGGAGAGGGAGCGCCGGTAGATGCGCACCCCGTCCGAATCGGAGAGGAAGATGGGGGTGACCTGGGCGTCCCGCTTCAGCGGGTAGGTCAACTCCCGCAGTTCCCCGTCCACCAGCGCGGCGATGATGGGGACGGGGTGGTCGGGGTAGGCGGCGCGCATGTAGGCCTCTACGGGCGTCCCCACCGGTGCTTCCCATGTCCGCCCGTCAGGAAAGGTCGCCTGAGCGGTCTGGCGAGGAGTGGATAATCGTACCCATTCGGTGCTCATTTTCCTACTCACTCGTTCGTGCGTTGTAGGACAACTGCGAGCAGTTGTCCTACATAATCTCATGGCCGATGTCGTGACTCAGGGCGCGGAAGCGGCCCCAGTCGGCCCAGTCCGGCGGCAGGGCCCGCAATTGGGCCGCCACCGACGGCAACGTCTCCGGCGGCACCCAGCGGAAGTCGCTGATCCGCTCCCCGGCGTCTCCGGGATGGGGGTCCCCCTCTACGTCGGCCAGCACCAGCCAGGAGTGGAAGAAGCGGCAGCGCCACCCCCGCCGGAAGGTGACGCTGATCAGGCCCAGCGGACGGAGGGCGCGGGGGGCCAGCCCGGTCTCTTCCTGTATTTCCCGGCGGGCCGCCGCCAGGACCGACTCGCCGGGGAGAATCCCCCCGCTGGGCAGACGGAAGACGCCGGGCGGGTAGAAGGTTTTGGTGTGCATCAGGAGATGGCCGTCCGCCCGACGCAGGAACAGCACGACTTCCCCCCAGCGGGCCCGGTGGCGGACAGACCGGACGAAGTCGTTGAAGAAGGGCTCCGAGACGGTCAGTCGGCAGTGGCGGTACGGCAGGACCCCCTGTCGCTCCACCTCCGCGCGCTGGCGGCGCATCACCCCCACCAGGCTGGACGGGCGACGGGTGAGAGCCCAGAGGGGGAGCAGACTGAGCAGCAGGACCCCGGTGGAGAGCAGTCCGCCTTCCGGGCCGAAGGTGCCGCCGGTGAGCCAGGAAGGGCCGCCCACGGGCACAGCCAGCAGGCCGTTCCAGGCCATTCCGCTCACCGGCAGACCCAGGACCGGTCCCTGGGTGAGGTTCCAGGCGTAGTGGCAGGCGATGGGCAGCCAGAGGGTGCCGGTCCGCTCCGCCGCCAGCGCGAAGACGGCCCCCGCCAGGGCGATGTTGGCCAGCGCCAGGACGGAGACGTTCGGGTTCAGGGCATGGAACAGGGCGAAGAGGAGGGAGGGGACCAGTACTCCGACGACCGGGCCGCGCCAGGTGGTGAGGGCGCGCTGGAGGTAGCCCCGGAAGGCCACCTCTTCGGCCGCCGCGGCCGGGAGGAGCGCCA
>JAPYWT010000490.1 GCA_028276215.1 Thermoflexus sp.
CCCCCGGTTATCCCCTCTACACCCTGGCCGGTCACCTGTTCATCCGACTGGTCCCCATCGGCACCCCCGCGCTGCGGCTGAACCTGATGAGTGTGCCGATGGCGGTGGTCACCCTGCTCTGGACTGCCCGGGCGACCCGCCTCTGGGCCCGCCACCTGGGAGCGTCTCCTCCCCTGGCCCGCCTGGGGGGACTGGCGGCCGCGTTGACCCTGGGCTCCGCCACCACGTTCTGGGCTCAGGCCACCATTGCCAACATCCGCATGCCCACCCTCTTCTTCGCCGCCCTGGCCCTCTACGCGCTGGCCCGCTTCGCGGCTCTCACCGCAGAGAACGCAGAGAGCGCGGAGAAACGGAACCAATCACCCAGGCGGGACTGTTCCCTGCTCCTGCTGGCGCTGGCCCTGGGGCTGGGCATCGGGCACCACCCCTCCCTGGCCTTTGTCGGCGTCTTTTTCATCCTGTACCTGCTGGGGCAGAACCCCCGCCTGCTCCTCCAGCCCCGCCGCTGGTGGCGCCCGGTCCTGGTCTTCCTGGCCGCGCTGCTGGTGCCGCTGGCCTACCTCCCCATCCGGGGCGCGATGGGCGCTCCGCTGGCCCCGCCCGACCTGGACACCCTCCAGGGCTTCCTCTGGCACGTCCTGGCAAAGGGCTTCGCCGGGGACATGTTCGCCTTCGCCAACCTCCGGGACTTCCCCCACCGTCTGGCGCTGCTCCCGACCCTGCTCACCTTCCAGTTCAACGGACTCCTCCTGGCCCTGGCACTGCTGGGCCTTCTGACCGTCCTTCGGCGGGACCGGTGGCTTTCCCTCCTGCTGGCGGGGAGTTTTGTCCTCCATACCTACATCACCCTCACTTACCGGGCCCCCCAGACGGTGGAGTACCTGATGCCGGCCTACCTCCCTATCGCGCTGGCCGTCGGCCTCCTCCCCGCGGGTTGGAGAAACCACGAAGACACAAAGACACAAAGAAAATTATCTTTTTCTTCGTGTCTTCGTGTCTTGGTGGTCAGCATAGCAGTCTGGGCTGGATACCTGAACCTGCAGATGCACGTCAGCCTGGCAGAACTGGCCACCGACACCTCCACCCGGCAGACGGTCCAGCCGCTCCTGGAGGCAGCCCCCCCGAACAGCGTCATTCTGGCCGACTGGCACTGGGCGACGCCCCTCTGGTATCTCCAGCAGGTGGAGGGACGGCGGCCCGATGTGGCGGTGGAGTACGTCTATCCCGTCGTCGGGGAGGACTACGGGGCCACATGGCTCCGGTGGGTGGAAGAACGGGGGACGGAGCGCCCCCTCCTGGTGACCCATTTCTACGACTTTCCTGGCTATACGGCCGAACCGGTGGGCGCGGGCTTCCGCCTCCACCGGCGCCCGTTTACCGGGGCAGTGGCCTGTAGGGGCGACCCTTGCGGTCGCCCTGGGGCAGGTACCGAAATTTCCTTCGCCGGGGGTGTCCAGTTGGTGGGGTACCGCCTGCCGGACTCCCCGGTCCACGCCGGGCAGGTGCTGGAGGTCGTCCTGGCCTGGAGACGGACGGCCCCCTCGGACCGCGCGCCTTCCTTCACCCTCCGCCTGGCCGATGCCGATGGGCGGGAGGTCGCTCAGGCCGACCGGTATCTGGGCACGGATACCGTCCCCGGCGAAGTCCGCTGGGAACGGCTGGCCCTCCCCCTTTACCCCACCCTCCGGCCCGGCCGCTACCAGTTGCGCCTGGGCGCCTACACCGTCTCCGAGGCGGGGTTTGAACCGCTCCCCACAGCCGACGGCGAAACGTTCATCCCGCTGACGGAACTGGACGTGGCGCCCGATTCCCGCCCGCTCTTCACCCTCCACCCCTGCCACATCCCCTACGCCGGGGGGCCCACCCTGGTCGGGGTGGACTACGACCGGACGGTGCCGGAGACCCTGCGGGTTTACCTGCGCTGGCGCGGCCCGACGGACGGCGGGACCCTCCGTCTCCGCGCGGTCGGGGGGGAGACGGCGACGGCGGACCTGCCGGCCCTCCCCCAGGGCGCGTACCAGACCGTGGCGGTGGACCTGCCCGGAACGGCACGCGGGCTTCTCTTTCTCTCCCTGGCCGACGGCGCGGGGCAGGCTCGGGCGGCGGTGGGGCCGTGGGACTGGCCGGTACGGTGGGTGATGTTACCCGTTCCGCCGGGGGATGTCCGCTTCGTGCCGCTGGGGGATGAAATGGCCGTGGTGGGCGTGCAGTTCTCTCCCGCCGCCCCCGGCACGCTGATGACGGTGGACGTGCATCTGGTGGGGCTCCGGGCGCTGACGGACGACGTCGCCACCAGCGTCCGGCTGACGGACGAGGCCGGCCGCTATCTGGGCGCACACGACTGCCAGCCCGCGCTGGGCACGGTCCCGACGCTGAAATGGATCGGCGGCTCGCGGGTCCGGGACCGGCATCTCATCCCCATTCCGGCGGATTGGACGGGCGGGGCGGTGCGGGCCACGCTGGTGGCCTACGAGCGCTTCCGGATGGCCCCGCTCCTTCCGCTGGACGACCGCCGCTGGGAGGCGGTCCCGCTGAGGCCGTAAGCCACCAAAGAGCACAACAAACAAAGAGGTGGGTGTTGGGG
>JAPYWT010000481.1 GCA_028276215.1 Thermoflexus sp.
CGCCCCACAACCACCTCTTTTCCGGGCTGTTTCCAAAGCCCCGCTTATCCCCAGGTTGCCACTGGCATCAATACCCGCTTTGCCTTCTCCGGCAGTTCCACGGGCACAAACATAGAGGCCGGGTAGAGATAGCCGTCCGGTTCGGACAAATCCTCATCTACAATGCGGAGCATATTGTGGGCCTCGGCCTCTGGATCCGGCAACCTGCGATATACTTTACCAACAATCAGGCTGACGGGATTGCCCTCGTTGCTGATGCAGATAACAAACTCACTCATTGGATTACCCTCTTGATTTTGAAGTCCTTGCGGCCTATACCGTGTGCTTCGTACCAGTGAATCTCGGCTTCACATATTGTGCCGTCCGCGAGTTCCACAGTGGCGATGCCTTTCATTTTCCGCCAGCGTCCCCGACCATAGATGCGCTCCAGATAACGTCGGATGTACACTCCCCGACCCGACGCAATGGTCTCAATATTCCTGATCTCACCGAGAATCTTGAAATTCAGGCTCATAATGATTATACACCGGAAACTGGACTCGTCAAAGTCAAAGGGAGGAGGCGGAGCACTTCATTGTTGCGATGACTCCGTGGCCGCAACCAGCGCTTCCAGGTCGGCGCCCAGGGCGTCCAGTTCCCGGCCGTAGCAGGCCCAGTCGTTCTGGCGGAGGCATTCCTGCGCCGCCAGGTAGTGGGCCCGCGCGGAGCGGGCCAGCGCGGCCACGTCGGCGGAGGCGGTGGGGGGCACGGTGGGCGGAGAAACCGGCGGCGCCGCCAGCCCCACCGCCTGCGCCAGCGCGGTCGGCAGGTCCTCCGCCATGGCCACCGAGTTCCCGTAGGCCACCAGCACCCGCTTCAACTCCGGAAAACGCCCCGACGCCGCCTGCAGGTAGAGCGGCTCCACGTAGAGAAGAGTGTCATCTATCGGGATGACCAGGAGATTCCCCCGAATCACCTGGGAGCCGTGCTGGTTCCAGAGGGTCAACTGCTGGGAGATGTACGGGTCCTGGTCAAAGCGGGCCTCTATCTGCATGGGCCCGTAAATCAGTTCCTGCTTCGGGAATTTGTAGACGCCCAGTTGCCCGTAATCCTCACCGTCCGAATCGGCATAGAGCCAGGCAATCATGTTGCGCCGTCCGTTGGGGACGTAGGGGCGCATCAGCAGGAACTCCACCGCGTCCTTATCGGGCAGTTTCATCACCACGTAGTACGGAGCCATTTCCTGCTCCCCCTGCTCCCGGACTTCCGTCGGCGCGGCCCAGAGGTCCTCTTTGTTGTAGAAGACCTGCGGGTCGTCCATGTGGTAGGCGGCGTAGGCGGCGGCCTGGATGCGGAAAAGTTGCTCCGGGTAGCGCCAGTGGGCCCGCAGGGCGGCGGGCATCTGCTCCACCGGCGTGAACAGGTCAGGGAAAACGGCCTGGTACGTGCGGATGATGGGGTCGGTGGGGTCCACCACGTAGAACGTCGTCTGGCCGGTGTAGGCGTCTATGGCGACCTTGACGCTGTTGCGGATGTAGTTGACGTCGTTGAACGGCTCGGAGTAGGGGAAGCGGTTGCTCCAGGTGTAGGCGTCGTACAGCCAGATGATGCGGCCGTCGGCAATCACCGCGTAGGGGTCGGGGTCGTACCAGAAGATGGGCGCCAGCGTCCAGGCCCGGTCCTCAATTTGCCGGTGGAAGAGGATGCGGCTATCCGGGCGCAGCGCGGAGGAGAAGAGAATCTGGGAACTGTTGAAGCGGACGGCGAAGAGGACCCGTCGGAAAAATCCACCCAGCGGCACTCCGGCCGGCCCGTCGTAGTGGGTGTAGATGTTCTCGTCGCCGCTGGGGTAGTCAAACTCCGGCTCGGTGGTGTTCACGATGGCGTATTCTTTGGTCAACTCGCCGAAATAGATTTCGGGACGGGTAATCTGCAGGACCGGTTCGGTGCTCTGGGGAGGGATGTCCCGGACCAGCAGGACCGGGAGCCCCTCGCGGGTGAATTCGTTGACGGGGCTCACCACCGCGCCGTAGCCGTGGGTGAAGACCAGGTGGCGGTTCACCCACGTCTGGGCCTGCTCGGCCAGTTGGTCCACATCCAGTTCCCGCACAGCCAGCATCACTTCCCGCAGCCCGTCGCTCAGGACGTAGCGGTCCACGTCCACATCGTTGAAGGCGTAGTAGAGGCGAATCTCCTGGAGTTGCCCGTAGGTGGTGAGGAGGGGACGCCAGTCCCAGAGACGGATGTTCTGGATGGTGGACCGGTTGGCGTCCAGGACCTCCGGGGTGAGGGTTCCCCTGGCGGGGAAGTCCTGCTCCCGGACGTTGGTCAGCCCGAAGCCGATGCGGGTGAAGGTGATGGCGTGCTGGATGTAGGGCCGTTCAACGGCCAGTTCGTTGGGGGCGACGACGAAGCGCTGGACGGCGGAGGGGTAGAGGGAACTGACGACGGTCAGGAGCAGCCAGGCGCCAGCGGTGATGAGGAGGAAGCGCCAGCGGCGGAGGTAGACGTTGATCAGAAAGAGAAGAGCGGCAACCAGCAGGACGGCGGTGAGGAGGTGGTAGATGGGGATACGGGCGTGGATGTCGGTATAGCCGGCGCCGAAGACGGCGCCCCGGCTGGAGATGAGCAGTCGGAAGCGGGCCAGTTGGTACTGGGCGGCGATGAGAGCCAGGGTCAGTGCGCCCAGGA
>JAPYWT010000113.1 GCA_028276215.1 Thermoflexus sp.
CACCGATGGCACTGGCAACGTCCTGAACCCGCTGATCCAGTGGCAGAACGGCAAGCAGGAACTGGTGTGGCCGCCGGAGCACGCCTCGGCCAAACTGGTCTACCCGGCGCCTCCGTTTGACAAGAGATAAGAAGCCAGCGCCGTCGGCGGATCAGGGTGAATGCAGCGCCACGATGGCCGGCGAGGCCGGATATACCGACCGCGAACCCAGACCGGCCGCGCCGGCCATCCTCCAAATCTATCAGGGGAGAAACATTATGGACGAAGAACTGGACCTGGAACTATACAGAGTACGGGCCGTAGAACGGGCCATGCAGATTCTGGCCTCGTTTGATGATGCACACCCCGAACGGGGGGTGACGGAAATCGCTCAGGCAACCGGCCTGCACAAGGCCACGGCCCACCGTATCATCATGACCCTGCTCCAGGGTGGCTTCCTGGAGCGGACGGCGGACGGGGAGAAGTTTCGCCTGGGAGTGCGGATGATTGAACTGGGCCTGAGGGCGCTGCGTCACTTTGATCTGCGCCGCGTCGCGCTCCCGTATCTGCAGCAGTTGTCGGATCGCTTTCAGGAGACGTGCGACCTGGGCATTTTTGACCAGGGACAGGTGCTGTGCATTGAGGTCGTGTACGGCAATCACGCACTGATCGTCGCCACCCGGGTTGGTGCCCGGCTGCCGATTTACTGCACGGCCAGCGGCCGGGTATTTCTGGCCTTCCTGCCGCCAGAAATTGTAGAGCCTTTGCTGAAAGCCCCCATGACCGCCTGCACGGAAAAGACCATTACCTGCCCCGACCGGCTGCGGGAGGAACTGGAGGCCACCCGACGGCGTGGGTACGCCATTGATGATGGGGAATTTGAGCCCGGAATTCGGGCCGTCGCCGTGCCGGTCCGGGACGTTTTCGGAAACGTCATCGCTGCCCTCGGTATGCCGGGTCCCGTTCAGCGGATGACGCCGGAACGCATTCCTGAGATCGCCCAGGCCCTGATGGAAGCGGCCAACGCCATCTCGGCCCACATTCTGCGCGTGTAGTCCATTCCGGGATTCTGCCCGCGCGGGCAAATCTGCCGGGGTGTAGATTTCACTATCCACTCAGGAGGATGAATGTGATGAGCAGGGTTCCTTTCGTAGCGGCTGCCGACGTGGAAGGAGAAGAGCGAATCCCCAAGCGGGTATCCAAGTTGCTCCTCGCTCCCAAGACCGTGGGCACCAAGAACGTCTCTATGGGATTGAACGTCACCGCGGTCGGGAGCATGATCCCGGACCATGTCCACGAGGATTGCGAGGAGGTTATGTTCATCATCAGCGGGCGCGCCCGGCTGGTGATTGAAGGGGAGGGGGAATGGGAAATCGGCCCGGAGACGGCCATCTACTCCCCCCCCGGCAAGAAGCACCGGCTGGAAAATATCGGCGATGAACCGCTGAAACTGGTGTGGGTCTACAGCCCACCCCTGCCGCAACACTATGAGTAGACAATCACCCAATCCAATTTCAATCTTACCAGAGGAGGTACAAAAGTGTTTGAGGACATCCGGCGTTACATCAAAACATTGGGCCTGCCCGAGGGAGACCTCTGGGATCTCCCGACGTCCACGGCCCGCTTCCCCGACGGGGCGGTCTTCCGCATTGAGGTGCCGACGGTGAACTCCGCCGAGGCGGTCGCCGCACTGCTGGAGACCAGCGACAAGTTGGGGGTCACCATCAACCGCGTGACGGAGACCTACGGTATGTTCCGGCATACGCGGCAGGAGTTGAAGGAGTACTGCCGGCTATGCCACGACTACGGCGCGGAGTTGCTCCTGTCGGTGGGGCCGCGGGCCACCTACGACACCAGCGCCACCGCGCTCTCTCCCCAGGGGGTGCGCATTGGCTACCGCCTGCGCGGAATGGAGCAGTTGCTACGCGCGGTGGAGGACATCCGGCGCGGCATTGACATCGGGTGCCGGGGCTTCGTCATCTACGACGAAGGCCTGCTCTGGGTGTTGGGGCGGATGCGCCGGGACGGCTTCCTGCCGAAGGACATCATCTTCAAGGCCTCGGCGCACATGGGCTACTCCAACCCGGCGGCGTTCAAGGTGCTGGAGGAACTGGGAGCCGATAGCATCAACCCCGTGCGGGACCTGCAACTCCCCATGATCGCCGCGCTGCGGGCCGCCGTGAAGGCCCACATTGACGTCCACACCGACAACCCGCCCGGGTCGGGCGGCTTCATCCGGGTCTACGAGGCCCCCGAAATCGCCCGTGTGGCCGCGCCGGTCCACCTGAAGACGGGCAACTCGGTGGTGAGCGCACACGGACAGATCACCAGCGCGGCGGACGGCAAGCGTATGGCCGAGCAGGCGGCCATCGTCGTGGAGATGGTGAACAAGTACTACCCGGAGGCGAAGCAGACGAAGCGGGGTGATCCGGACCTGCGAATCCCTCACGTTTAGTTGTGGTGGCAAGAGGAAAAAGTTTTTGTGGCGGCGGCTAACCGCCGCCACAAAAACCAATCTTAAGGGAGTGAAGGCACTCCCCGCCCGGAGCGGCCCCGGCGGCGCAGCCGCCCGGGGCAAAGGAGGCAACATGGGCAGGTGGAAATTGCCGCCGTCGGGCGGCCATATGGATAAGCCGACGGGCATCTATTTCCAGACAATGACCAAAGCCGAAATAGAGGAACGGCTGAAGGTCAACGACATCATCCTGATCCCCGTCGGCAGCACGGAGTGTCATGGCGACGCACAGCCGTTCGGTGAGGACACCTTCCTGGTGACCCGGATGGCCGAGATGGTCGCACAGGCGACCGGATGCACGGTCGCCGAGCCGGTATGGTACGGTTCGCACCCGCACAACCATCTGGGGATGCCGGGTACCGTCATCATCCCGGAGGACACGTTCATCGCCTATCTGCGGGCCATTATCGCGGGGTTCTGGAACGCTGGCTTTCGCAAGCAAATCCTGCTCAACGGCCACGGGCAGGAGGAGGTGATCCCGCTGGCCCTGCACCAGTTCGCGAAAAAATACCAGGTGCCATGCCTGCTGATTTCGCTCCACTGGCCAACGGTGATCCATGACTACCTGAAGGACAAGGCGCACGGTGGCCCGTTTGAGACGCCGTTCCGCCATGCCGACGAGGCGGAGTGCTCCTACTCAATGGCCCTGTTCCCAGAGATGATCAAACTGGAGAAGGCTGTGGATACAACCCCTCACGGGTTCCTGCCCCCTGATCACGTGGATAAGGGCGGCGATGTGTACCATGCGCCGATCAAAGGCCATGAGCAGGTGGGCTTCGGTGGCCTGGAGGTCATCATGACGCCGGAGGGCGTGCTGGGGAAGCCCTCGCTGGCGGACCCCGCCAAGGCCGAGGCGGGCCTGAACGCGCTCTTTGACTACATGGTCCGGCTGATCAACGACATTCTGGAGCGGTTCCCGCCCGGTCAGTTGCCGCCCACCGACAAAGTTACCATGCGCGACCCGGCCGAGATAGAGGCAGTGCTGAAGGGGCCGCTGCGCGGCGGCCGGCATATTTACACCATTGCGTATCCGCCATGATGTGAAGAGGGGGGCGGCGGCTGCGCCGCCGCCCCCCCAACCCCCTCCGGCAGACCTGGAGTCGGTACCTGGGGGAATACCCCACCGAGAATGAAAGCGAGGCCTGAAACGGGCCGAAGGAGGTCATCCATGGCACACCAGACGCGAAGCGAGGTTGAACTCCCGGCGGGCGTTGAGGTGAAGCCAACCGTCTGCTTCTGGTGCAAGGCGGAGTGCGGCCTGCTTGCCTACGTGAAGGTTTGAATCCAACATCAACGTGTGCATGAGCGACGACCCGGATCACTGTAATCCGGAAATCGGTTCGTACCCGCTGCGCACGGCTCTGTGCCGAATATACAAAGCGGAGCCGCCTGAGGGGATTTATCAGTGAGCCAGGCCGTAAACGGCCTGGCTGAGGTGTTGTAGGACAACTGCAAGCAGTTGTCCTACAAACGGAACACGGGTTGCCCAGGTGGAAAGGGGCGCTTTAGCGCCTCATCCTTGCCTGAGCCGGGCCGTTTACGGCCAGGCGAAAAGGCCAGCGGCCCAGCCCGACAAAACTTGGAGACACCCGAAAACGATCATATCAACCATTTTGGAGGCAGGCATGCAGATTTTACGGGTCAATATGGAACAGTTAGGAGTTCGGTGGGAGTCTGTCCCGCCCGAATACGAACGCTTCGGGGGGCGTGCCCTCATCGCCAAAATCCTGCTGACAGAGGTCCCGCCCCAGTGTGACCCTCTCGGTCCGCATAACAAACTGATTCTGGCCCCCGGTCTCCTGGGCGGCACCAACCTCTCCAGCGCGGGGAGGCTCTCCGTCGGCGGCAAGAGCCCGCTGACCGGTGGGGTCAAGGAAGCGAATTCCGGCGGGGACGCCGGCACCCATCTGGCCCGCCTGGGCGTCAAGGCCGTCATCGTGGAGGGCCAGCCCGCGGACGGGAAGTTGTACGCGCTGTACATCTCCCGCAATGGGGCCGAATTGTTCCCTGCCGACGAGTGGCGTGGGCTGGGCACCTATGCGACGGTCGCCAGGGCGCGGGAACGATGGGGGGAGCACTGCACGGTCATCTCCATCGGCCCGGCCGGTGAGATGCGGATGACCGCCGCCGCCGTCGCCTGCACCGGATACGACGAGCAGGTCAGCCGCATGGCGGCGCGCGGCGGGCTGGGCGCGCTGATGGGCAGCAAAGGGCTGAAGGCCGTCGTCCTGGACGCTTCGGGATGCGAGGCGCCTCCTCTGGCCGACCCCGAGTTGTTCCGTGCCGCCGCGCGCCGCTTTGCTCAGGAACTTGCCGAGAATCCCCGGACGGGCCGCCAGGGCTCCATGCACCTCTACGGGACTTCGGCCATCGTGGAGGCCGTCAACGAGATGGGGGCTCTTCCCACGCGCAACTTCCGCGCGGGCCGGTTTGAGGCCGCGGAGAACCTGAGCGGTCCCCGGCTGCGGGAGACGACGCTGGCCCGGGGCGGCAAAGCGGGCACCAGATGCATGGCCAACTGTGTCATCTCCTGCTGCAACCTGTTCATGGACCCGACGGGCAACCCCATTGTGGCCACCCTGCAGTATGAGACCATCGGGATGTTAGGCTCCAATCTGGGCATCGGGACGCTGGATGAGGTGGCCCGTCTGAACCGCATCTGCAACGACCTGGGCCTGGACTCCATTGAGACGGGGGCGGCTCTGGGAGTGGCGGCAGAGGCGGGCCTGGCCCGCTTCGGCGATGTGGAGAGTTTTGTGGCCCTGCTCAACGAGATTGCGGCCGGAAGCGTTCTGGGACGGGTGCTGGGGCAGGGAGCCGTCGTCACAGGCCGGGTGCTGGGCGTCTCCCGGGTGCCCGCGGTCAAGGGCCAGGCCATGCCGGCCTACGACCCCCGCGCGCTGAAGGGCAACGGCGTGACCTACGCCACCTCGCCTATGGGCGCAGACCATACCGCAGGGAATGCTTTCGGCGTCCGGGATAAGGTCAATCCGCTGGCTTCCACGGGGCAATGCGAGGCATCGCTCAAACTGCAACTGGACGTCACGATGCTGGACAGCACGGGCCTGTGCCTGTTCGCCAGGCCGCCTGTGTTTGCCGACCCTCAGTTAATGGTGGACCTGATCAACGGGCGCTTTGGCTGGGGGTGGTCGGTGGAGGACCTGCAGGAGTTCAAGAAGACGGTGTTGAGGATGGAACTGGAGTTCAACCGGCGCGCGGGTCTGACATCGGCGGATGACCGGATACCGGAGTACATGAAACGGGAGCCGCTGCCGCCGCATAACACCGTCTTTGATGTGCCGGAAGCGGAGATGGACGAGATATTCTCGTCCCTCTAACGGTCAAAAAGGAGAAGTTCATCTTGGCAGAGAACACTGTTCTTGTCCCCGCGGGCGCTCTTCTGGAAGCCTGCGGGCGGATTCTGGAGAAGGTCGGGGTACCACCGGAGCAGGCCCGGATCATCGCCGAGGTCACCGTGGAGGCGGACCTCCGCGGGATCGGATCGCATGGATTGCTGCGGCTGCCGGCCTACGTCCACCGGGTACAGGCCGGGCTGATGGCCGCCGATACCCGGTTGAAAGTCGTTCGGGAGCGCGGCGCCACGGTTCTGCTGGACGCCCAGGGTGGGTTTGGACAGGTGGCTGGCGTGTATGCAATGAACCAGGCCATTGAACGGGCGCGCCAGCACGGAGTGGGGTTCGTTGCGGTGCGGAACGCCAATCACTTCGGGATTGCGGCGTACTACACGATGATGGCCCTGCCGCACCGGATGATCGGGATTGCGGCCACCAACGCGGCGCCCAGCATGGCGGCCTGGGGAGGCACCACCGCCGTACTGGGCACCAACCCAATCAGTGTGGCGATTCCGACGGGTCAGGATGTGGACATTGTTCTGGATATGGCGTCATCCGTGGTGGCGCGGGGCAAAATCCGCGCCGCGGCCACCAAAGGGGAACGAATCCCCCTGGGGTGGGCTCTGGACGCCGAGGGACGCCCCACGGAGGACCCCCAGGCCGCGCTGAAGGGGACGCTGCTCCCGATTGGCGGCCCGAAAGGGTACGGCCTGGCGCTGGTGGTGGATGTCCTGGCGGGGGTGCTGACCGGGTCGGATTACAGTGTCTATCTGGCCTCGGTCCACGACCTGAGCCGCCGCGCTTCCGTTGGTTTCGTGATGCAGGCAGTGGACGTTACAGCGTTCAGCGACTGGGCCGAGTATACGAAAGACATCGCGTCGCTGATTGACGTCATCCGCAATTCTCCGCGCGCCCCGGGCGTGGAGCGCATTTTCCTTCCCGGGGAGATTGAGTGGCTCAGACGGCAGCAGTACTGGCAATCGGGCGTTCCGGTGCCGGTCAAAGTGTTAGGGGAGTTGCAGGAACTGGCGGCTGAACTCGGAGCCGCGGTGAATTTGCCGTCGGCATGAGCCCCTGGGGGACAAAGTTTTGGAGTGGTATGAGTGAGAGCGTTTGGGCAGAAAGACATCTCATCCCCCAGGGGTACTTCGTGCTTCGGACCCGCCCCATTTGCCCATACCCGCAGGTCGCAGTCTATAAGGGGACGGGAGACACGAACGACGCGGCAAACTTTGCCTGTACGGCTCCCTGATGCTCCGTGCCCCTTATATCCTGTTCCCTCTTTCCCTGCCGGGCCGTGAGGATAGTGGGAGCAAAGAAATTTGCGGCGGTGGCCAAAGGCCACCGCCGCAACTCTTTTTTCCCTGGCAGGAAGATAGAGTTCTCGCGGCGAATTTGCTCCCACAGGGTAACTACCTACCAGGGAGCCCCCGGGCAAGCGCTATCAAAGACGCGGCGAAGGCATGCCCCTGTAGCGCAGGCCGCCAGGCCTGTATTCGCAGGCTAAAGCCTACGCTACATTATCTGCAAACGA
>JAPYWT010000162.1 GCA_028276215.1 Thermoflexus sp.
GGCGGTCTTTTGGGGGGGGGGGGGGGGGCCCCCCCCCCCCCCCCCCCCAAACCCCCTCTTCTTTCCCCCTCCGGTAACATTATCATTTGAGTGAACCGCATGGCTTTGGTGACATTTTACGTGATAGAACGGGGGCACTTGACGAAGGGAAAAGAAAATGGCATAATAAGGCAGGCCAGAGTTAAGGGCCACAGCCTGCCCTGGGGGCAGGTTCATATTCAGGCCACAAGGAGGAAAAATGGCACGCTGTCCAGAATGCAACACCATTCTTCCCATCCCGCCAGACGTCGCCCTCTACGATCGTCTGTACTGCGAGGAATGCGGGGCCCTCCTGGAAGTCGTCAGCCTGAATCCTCTGGAACTGGAATACGTCTTTGACTACGAGGACCTGGAAGAAGAACTGGAATGGGAAGAAGAAGAGGAAGAGGAGGAGTGGGAAGAAGAGGACCTCTTTAACGAGGACCTGGAAGAAGAAGAGGAAGAGGAGTGGTAATCCACCGGGGTGCAGATGATGTTCGCTGCGACAACGAACGTCGCAGCGAGTTGTCTGTTTCCCGGCTACCGGACGCCCGGTATGTCAATGGCGCAGCCGCTCTTCGCGGGAGGCGGATTAGCCCTCCGCATCTCCTCCGCCCCTTCTGCACCTTCCGCGGAGAAGCGGCCCTTTTGCGAGCCCAGGTCTTGAGAGGTCCAGGTTCAGGGGAGAGAAAAGGGGTTTTGCAGGGGTGGCCAAAGGCCATCGCTGCAAAACCCCCTTTTTGCCCCTCATGGTCGCAGCCCGAGGGGGACCTCCCACCGTTGACGGTGGAGTTCATACCAGCAGGAAGGCCAGCCCAATCATCAGCGCCAGCATGACCGCCGCGATGATGGCAATCCGCTTCAGGTCGGCGACCACGTAGGGGTACTCCTCCTTCAGATCCCGAGGGGCGCGCGCTGACGGTTTCGGGGCCTGGGGAACTACGGCGGGGGCCGGTGCCGCCGCCTGTTCCCCCGGCTGGACCAGTTGGGCAGCAGAGAGGCGTGGACCGGTCGCCCCACGCCGACGGCGAGATTTCTTCCCCATAAAATCCTCCAACTGTGGTCTCAGGCTCCCCTATTATACCTCTACGGCTCCAATTCGGCAATCACCACAATCCGATGGGTATCCACCCCGTAGGGATAGCAGGAGATGAGGGTGAGCACCGGGCTGCTGGTCGGGTACATCACGCTGACATCGGTCGGCTCCAAAATGCGGGTCTGGGTCACCCGATACCGGTAGACCTGGCTGGCAGTGTAAATTTCCACAACGTCCCCCAACTGGACTTTGGGCAGGTCGCGGAAGATTTCCCCATAGATGTCGTTGTGGGCTGAGATGATGCAGTTTCCCCGCTCCCCCGGATTGGCCGAACCGATGTGATGACCGGCACCCCGCTTCAGGCTCTCCCAGTCGTCCCCTTCCACCACCGGCGCGTCCACACCGATGGAGGGAATCCGGATGCGGATGGCCTGCTCTGGCCCGGGTGTCGGCGCGGGGAGGGGAGTCATGGCTTCCACCAGATGGCGCAGGTGGGCCGGGACCGGCGCGGGCTCCGAGTACCCCTGGGCATCCGGGGGGCTGTGACCGCCCGGCAATATGACGACCTGAATCAGGGGCGTTGGCGTGGGCGTGGGCACTTGCTCCGCCTGAACCGCCCGGGCCTGACGGTTCAACTCCTGGAGCGTGTCCAGCGTGCTTACGAGTACGGCAATCAGGCCCACCAGGGCCAGGATTTCCAGAATCAGCAGGACCTGGTCCCGCACCCATCCCCAGCGGATTCGCCGGGCGGAACGGGGCCGGCGGCGCGGCGGCTCCTCGTCCACCGGACGGGCCCGGAATCCCGCGCTGGCGCCCTGGTCGGCGTAACGGAGATGTTCATCCGGAAGGGGCGGTGGCTCCGCCTCCGCCTCCGGTCGCTCCGGGGCCAGCGGGTCCCGGGGAACCAGGGGTCCTCTCGCCCTCCGCAGGCGTTCCAGCCGCGCCTGTGCCTTGCGGATGCGCAGAATCTCCTCCAGTTCTTCTATGGAAAGTTCGTCTACCGACCGTCGGTCTCTCATCACCCCTCATTCGTGCCATTCGTGGATCCGGATCTCCCGCTTTTCCAGTTGGGCGAAAAACGGGTCCGGCTCCAGCAGTTCCTCCGGGGCGAAGACGCCGGGCGTGTTCAACTCCCGCCGGGCCAGCATGACCGCCCCAATCGCGGCCGGGATGCCGGTCAGACGGCCCATTTTGTCCACCGTGGCGTAGCGGACCGTCCGGGTCTCCCCGCCCTTCCGGCCCACCACGTCCACCCGGGCGCCGGAGAACGGGACGCCCCCCGCGCCAATCAGGCCCTCCAAACGGTGAATGATCCGGGACGTACGAACAATGGAACGGTGGCTCCGGCTGAGGCCCAGCCGGACCAGGAAGGCACCCAGGGAGTTATTCCAGCGCGGGGTCAGGCCGCCCTTCAGGAAAACGGTGCGGGCCGGAATGGTTCGGGGGATGGTCAGCGGTTCCGGATGGCCGCAGTGGAAGACTTCAACCCGACCCAGCGGGGCCGGAAAGTCCACCCATTCCTTTTCGCTGCCCGCCGGAACCATCACCCGCTGCCCGTCGCGGAAAGTGGGCACTTCGCCAGTGATGGCGTAGAAGACGTGCATAACGACGGCCAGTCCCTCCGAATCCGCCGCTCCGCCGCCCCAATAGATGCGGATTTCGTCCACCTCATCCAGTTGAGCGGCGCCCTTCTTCGCCATCAGATTGGTAATCCCTGGCGTCCATCCCAGACCGTTGATGACGGTAACGCCTGCCTCCTTCGCCTGGGAGTCCATGCTCCGCAGTTCGTCCATCGGCCCCCAGTCATCGCAGATGTCCACATAGGGGACGCGCGCCCGGATGGCCGCCCGGGCCAGTTTGGGGGCGAAGTGGTAGAAGGGACCGATACAGCCGACGGCGGCATCCGCGCCCTCCAGCGCCCGGACCAGCATATCAGCGTCCTCGGCGTCCACGAAGACACCCCGGGCCCGGTCCCCCAGTTCGGCAGCCATCTGCTGCGCCCGCTCCAGCCGGTAGTCGGCAATGACCACCTCGGCGTCGGAAAATGCGATGAGGTCACGGACGACGTAACTTCCCATGTCGCCGCAACCACCCAGGACGACGATTCTCATCGGACACCTCCTTTATCTGAAAAACCAGTGAGCAATCTCCGTTCCCCAGATCATCGTCACCCAGCCGCCCACGATGAGGAAGGGGCCGTAGGGAATGGGGTCCCGGAGCGACCGCAGGCGCATCAGGAGCAGAAGCAGGCTGACCACTCCCCCGCTCAGAATCCCCAGCAGCAGCGCCTCCAGCACCAGTGGGAAGCCGGTCACCAGGCCGATGAAGGCCGCCAGTTTGACGTCTCCGCCTCCCATCGCGCCGGGCCCCACCAGCCAGTTGCCCAGGAGGACGATGGCCATCAGGATGACGTAGCCCGCCATGCCACCCAGCAGGGCGCTCTTCCAACCGATGTGTCCGGTGAAGAACGACCCTATGATGGCCAGCGCCATGGCGGGGATGGTGACCACGTTCAGGATGAGCCGCCGTTCCATGTCGGTGACGGCGATGAGCACGAAGATGGTGGTGTAGAGAGCAAAGAAGACGAACCGGGCAGTCAACCCGTACCGCCAGTACAGGAAGCCGAACAGGAAGGCCAGCCCCAGTTCTACCAGCGGGTGACGGATGGAGATGAGGGCCCCGCAGGACGGACAGTGCTGGTGGTGAACCAGGAACGCGGGCAGC
This sequence comes from Thermoflexus sp., assembly GCA_028276215.1. Lineage (GTDB taxonomy): Bacteria > Chloroflexota > Anaerolineae > B4-G1 > DUEL01 > SpSt-77. The sequence goes on from JAPYWT010000162.1 coordinate 3,779, forward strand.
GAGACCCACTGGTACCAGGGGCGACGGCGCCCGCAGTAGGGGCACTCCGGAAGACGGGGACGTCGCCGGGCCGGCAGGTCGCTCCCCAAACGGTTGACCACTGCGCCGACCAGGATGCCGAGTAGCAGAACGATCCCCATGGCACTCCTGATGGGTTGAGGATGCAGGGATGCAGGAATGCAGGATGCAGGATAAATCCTGCGCTACACGTGGCACGGGATTTATCCTGTGCCTGCAGGATAAATCCTGCGCTACAACGGTCTACGGCCGTTCTACAGGCTGGAGGTAGTTGGCAACGGCCCATCCCTGCCGGGCCTCATTGGCCGGGTCCCGCACCTGCCACCAGGTGTAACCGCCGGCTGTCCGGGGGCCGTTCACCACAATAAAGACCTCCCCTTCCTGCCCGATGGCCAGGCGCGGGCTGTTGACGTCCGGGTCCTGCCGCAGGCTCACCCCCGCGCCCTCCGTCCCGCTCACCCGCACATACCGACCGATGGCAATCTCCGGCGAGGCCGTCGGAGTGGGAATGGGCATCTCCGTCGGCGTGGGAGAGGGGGGCAGTGTGGGCATGGGCGTGGCGGTCCAGATGATGGGGGTTGGGCTGGGCCCTCCCGGCGGCCCCTGGAGGCGCCAGAGATAGAGGGCCCACAGCCCGCAGGCGATGGCCGCCAGCGCCAGCACCACCAGCGCCAGTACCCAGACATACAGCGGAATCGGGGGGCGAGGAGTTTGCCGTCTGACCATCAGAGTACAGGACGCAGGAATTACAGATGTCGCTCCAGCCAGCGCTCCAGGTCGGTCAGGACCTGGGCCCGGTTGATGTCGTTATGGGGCTCGTGATACCCGCCTTCGTATTCTATGCGCTCTTTATCCGCGATGGGCACATTCTCAAAGAACCGACGGCTCCCCTCCGGAGGCACCAGGCGGTCGGCGCCGCCGTGGAGGATGAGCAGGGGCAACCGCCACTCCCGCGCGTGCTCGTGAGTCCAGAGCATCGCCCGGGTCATCTCCGTCCCCAAACGGGCCGTCCCGGTGCTGTGGACCAGCGGGTCGGCCTGATATGCCGCCACGACGTCGGGGTCCCGCGAGATGGTTGTGGCATCCAGGCCCGTGCTCATGGAGAACCGTGGCATGATGCGGGAGAGGGCGCGCGCCAGCACCATCAGGACCGGGGAGAGCCCCACCTGGGCCAGCGCGGGGCCGGAGGCGATGACCCCTTTCAGTCCCTCCGGGTAATGCAGCGCATATTCCAGAACAATGAGGCCGCCCATGCTGTGCCCCATCAGGAACAGGGGGAGGCCCGGCTCCGTTTCGGCGACCTTGCGGACAAAGGCCCGAACGTCCTCCCGGAACTCCTCCCAGGAGTTGATATGGCCGCGCGGCCCGGGAGAGCGGCCGTGCCCCCGGTGGTCCAGCGCGTAGATGGCGTACCCCCTGGGCACCAGGTGGTTGACCACGTTCATGTAGCGGCCGCTGTGCTCGCCGAAGCCGTGAACGATGATCAGGACTGCCCGGGGGTCTCCCTCAGGCCGCCAGGACTGGTAGTAGAGGGGTAAGCCGCCGAATCCTGAAAAGGTCCCTTCGCTGTGCTCCATTTTTCACCTCGGTATATTGGTAAATTGGTGGATTGGTTCATTGGTCATTCTACGGTGGCGGTGGGGAGGGGGAGATGGTCGGTGCCTCCGTCGGGGACGGCTCCGGGGATGGGACTGGCGTCGGCGATGGCTCCGGGGACGGAGTCGGCGTCGGCGATGGCTCCGGAGAGGGCGTCGGGCTCTCCGTCGGAGTTTCTGTCGGCGTTGGACTTCCCGTCGGCGTCTCCGTCGGTGTCGGGCTCCCCGTGGGCGTCGGTGTCCCCGTGACGGTCCCCGTCGGCGTCGGAGTGACCGTCGGGGTCGGTGTCCGGGTGCCCGTCGGCGTGGGGGTGTGCGTCCAGGTCGCCGTCGGGAAGCGAGTGGGCGTGGGGCTGAGCGGCGGAGGATAGGCCGGCAGGTAGAGGGGTTGCCCCACCCGCAGGGTGTAATCGGTCATACAGTTGGCCCAGCGGATGGCCTCTATGGAGACTCCCAGGCGAAGGGAGAGATTCCAGAGAGTATCCCCAGGCTGGACGATGTACCGGATCCAGCCCGGGGGTGGGCCGCATGGCACGCGGGTCGGCGTGGCGAAGAATTGAGGGGGCAGATACAGGATGCGGCCCACCGTCAGGGTTGCCCCCACCAGGCAGTTGGCCTGCTGGATCAGCAGCGGTGATGTGCCGGCCCGCCAGGCCAGATTATACAGGGTATCCCCGGCCCGAACCCGGTACGGGAGCCAGCCCGTGGGAGGCGTGCAGGTCGGGTACAGCACCGACGGGGGCGTGGGTGTCGGCCCCTGGGTGG
>JAPYWT010000159.1 GCA_028276215.1 Thermoflexus sp.
CAGGCTTGACAGCCTGCGCCACGGAGGTAGCACAGGCCGCCAGGCCTGCAACGCAGGCTAACAGCCTGCGCTACGTGTTCCCAATGGTGCAGACGCTCAGATACCAGTTCTTCTATCGCCGCCGTTTGCCTCACTGGCAGCCACCGGGCGCGGCGTTTTTCATCACATTCCGCCTGCACGGGTCCCTACCCCGGCATGTGCTGGAGCAATTGCTGGGGGAAAGGGACTCCGTAGAAAGGCGTCTGCGTCAAATTCAGGACCCAACCCTGCGTGCTGTAGAGACTTATCGTGAAGAGCGCCGCTTCTTCGGCAAGTGGGATGTGGCACTCCATACAGCGGATGAGGGTCCTCGCTGGCTGGAGAATCCTCGCATCGCGTCTATAGTGGATGAAAGCCTTCGCTACCGCGACGGAAAAGTCTACGACCTGCTGGCTTTCTGCATTATGCCCAATCACGTTCATCTGGTCTGCAGTCCGTTGGAAAGGACTCCCGGAGATTATTTTCCCTTGAGCGCCATCTTGCACTCTCTCAAAGGGTACACGGCCCGACGTGCGAATCAGGTGTTATCCCGCACTGGCCCGTTCTGGCAGCCGGAGAGTTATGATCACGTCGTGCGCGATGAGCGAGAACTGGTGCGGATAGTCCGCTATGTGCAGAACAATCCGGTCGTGGCAGGGTTTGTGCAGGATTGGCAGGAGTGGCCCTGGACTTATGTCAAAGAGGAGTTCAGTGAATTGTTCCCGTAACGCAGGCCGCCAGGCCTGCAACGCAGGCTGACAGCCTGCGCCACAGGGGTAGTGCAGGCCACCAGGCCTGCAACGCAGGCTTGACAGCCTGCGCCACAGGGGTAGTGCAGGCCGCCAGGCCTGCAGCGCAGGCTTGACAGCCTGCGCCACAGGGGTAGTGCAGGCCACCAGGCCTGCAACGCAGGCTGACAGCCTGCGCTACGTAGTGCAGGCCGCCAGGCCTGTAAAGTGGGGGAAACATATGGAGAACGTCTACATCACCGCCATCGCGGGCATCGTCGTCATCGTGGTGGTCGTTTTCTTCCTGCTCCGTCGGAGAATCATCCGCGCCGGAGGGAAAATCTCTCTGAGGGAGCAGGCGGTGGAGGGCGAGGTGGAGGCGGTACCGCCAGAGCCGGAGGGACCGTCTCCGAAACCGAAACCGAAACCGAAACCGTACCCGGCCACGCCGTCCGGCATCCGGGAGAACGTGCAGATTGGCTCCCCCATCATCCGCGTCCTGCGGGGCGTCCGCGTCTTCCGCAACCTCCAGATTGGCCGCGGGCGGATAGAGGTGGTGGAGGGCAAGACTACCGGAGGAGCAGACCGTACCGATGAGACCCATCCACATAGACCGCAAGGCTGAACTGGACCTCTTCCGGGACATCCTGGAGGGCCGCCGGGCGGAGCGCATCCTGCTGGTGGAGGCGCCCCCGGGCCGGGGCAAGACCCTTCTGCTGCTGGAATACCAGGAAATCACCGCCCGGGCGGGCATGCCCTGCGCCGCGCTGGACCTGCGACTGGGCTCCGTGGGAGTTTCCGACGTCCTGACGACCATGGCCGAAGAGTGGGGCTGGGAGCAGTTCCCCGCGTTTCGGCGCGCCGTGGAAGATATGCTCCGGCCCACGGCGGAGGTTTCCGTCTCCGGCGTCGTCCAGATTGGACGGCCCCAGGTGCAGGTGGTGCTGGGGCAGGAGGACCGGGAGGTCCGCCGCCAGCGCCAGCGGCTTCTGACCGACGCCCTCTTCCAGGACCTGCGCGCCTGGCTGGGGAGGACGGGGCGGGCCGTCCTCTTTGTGGATACCTACAACCCGGGGACCGTGGACCCGGAATTGAGGGAGTGGCTGGAGGGGGTTTTCCTGGGCCAGGTGCGGCGCTGTGAGGGGCTGATCGTCGTGATCGCCGGGCAGCAGACGCCGCCCCCCAACGTCATCTGGGAGGCCTGCTGCCACCGCCTGCATCTGCGCCCTCTGGATGACCCCGACGACTGGATAGAGTGGGTGCGGGCTGCAAATCTTGCCGTCTCCCGGGAGGTGGTTGCCGCGTTCTGCCATCGCTATCGGGGCGAACCGCTGGACATCGCCACCAGTTTGAGCATGCTGCAGGACTGGGGAGGGGCGCGATGAACAGGCCGCAGAACGGTTCGGAGCGGGACCGCCTTCTGGCGGAGGCCACCCGGGAGTTTCTGAAGCGCCTTCCCCCTTCGCTGGCGGAGGCCGTGTGGGCCGCGGCGGTCCCCCACTGGTTTGACGGGGAGATTCTGGCCCGCACCCTGGGCATTCCGGAGGAGGATGCCGCGGCCCGGTACGCGCGCCTGCAGGAGATGCCCTTCGTCCAGCCGGTGGCGGGGCGGGGGCACGCCGTCCACGAACTCACCCGCCGCCTGCTTCTGGACGACCTCTGGCGGGATCGCCGGGAGGCGTTCCGCGTCTGGAGCCGCCGGGCGGCGGAGGCCTTTGAGAGCCGCCCGGACGACCCGGACTTTCTCCTGGAATCTATCTATCACTGGCTGGTGGCGGACCCGGACCGGGGCGCCGACCGGGTCTGGAATTGGGGAGCGGAATGGAACAACACCTTCCAGTACGCCCGCCTCCACGCGCTGGTCCAGGCAGGGCTGGAGCATGAGGAAGCGGGACGGCTGGAGGGGCGGGCCCGGGGGTGGGTCCTCTTCCGGAAGGGGCAGTTGCACATCCTTTACAACGAGTATCGGGCCGCAAAGACGGCGCTGGAAGGCGCGCTGGAATCGGCGGGCGGAGACCGGCAACTGGAGGCCCACTGCATCAAGGCGCTGGGGGACGTGCACCTGCGGCTGGGGGAGTATGGGGCGGCGCGGGGGCGGTACGAGGAGGCGCTGGGCATCTACCGGGAAATCGGCGACCGGCTGGGGGAGGCCAACTGCATCAAGGCGCTGGGGGACGTGCACCTGCGGCTGGGGGAGTATGGGGCGGCGCGGGGGCGGTACGAGGAGGCGCTGGGCATCTATCGGGAAATCAGCGACCGGCTGGGGGAGGCCAACTGCATCCAGGCGCTGGGGGAACCTCTGGCACCGCCGGGAGGATTATGCCGCCGCAGTGGAGGCCTACACCCGCGCCATCCAGGCCTGGCCTCAGGAAGGAGCCTTTTACCGGAATCGGGCCGACACCTTTATAGAAATGGGCGATTTCGCCGCGGCCGCCGCCGACCTGGAGCAGGCGGCCACTCTGGCCCCGGAGCACCCCTACCTGGCACTGCGGCGGGCCCAACTGGCCTTCTATATGCGGGATTATTCCTCTGCCCTGCGCCACGCGCAGGAGGCGCTGGCCCGGCGGTCGCCCTTCGCCACCGCCGCGCTCCTGGCCGCCCTGGCCCATCTGGCCCTGGGCGATGAAGGAGAGGCAACCCGCGCCCTGGAAATGGCCCTTTGGGGACCTCACAACAAAGATGACCTGGAGGACGCCTTTCGCGGGTTGGACCGTCTGCCGGAAACCGTCCCGCCGGAGGCTGTGGAGCGGTTCAGGGCACAGTTGCGGGAAGCCCTGAACCGCTTCCGCCCCCGCTGACCCTTCACTCTTCACGTTCACGTTTCACGTTTCACTTTTCACTCTTCACGTTTCACTCTTCCCCCTTCAGGAGTCCCGTGCTACACCGTCGTCACCTTCTCGGCATCTTCCTGACCAGTATGAGCACGCTCATCCTGGAGGTGACTCTCACCCGGGTCTTCTCCGTCACCATGTGGTACCACTTCGCCTTTCTGGCGGTCTCCCTGGCGCTGACGGGGAGCGCCGTCGCCGGAGTGGTGCTCTACTTCTTCCCCCATCTGGCCCGGCCCGACCGGGTGGGCCGCTGGCTGGGGTGGGGGGCCATGGCCCTGGCCCTCTCCGTCCCCGTCACCTTTGTCCTCTACCTGCAAATCCCCTTCCGACCCGACCTGAACCGCACCGGGTTGCCCTGGTCGCAGGTGGTCTGGCTGGCGCTGATCTACCTGGACCTGACGGTCCCCTTCTTCCTCTCCGGCGCCGTCATCTCCCTGGCCCTCTCGGCCTGGTCGGAGCAGGCGGGAAGGCTCTACTGGGCGGACCTGACGGGCGCCGCGCTGGGCTGTCTGGCGAGCATCGCCGCACTGGAGGCCCTGGGCGGGGCCGGGGCCGTGCTGGCGGCCGGCGCGGTCGCCGGACTGGCCGGGGTCGCACTGGCCACGAATGAGACACGAATGGGGCGGATCGGGGGGATTCTCGTCGCCCTGCTCCTGGTCGCGCTGGTCGCCGGGAACGCCCGCTACGGCTGGGTGACCATCTCCGTCAGCAAGACGGGCGGGGAGGAGGCCCCGCGCGCCTACGAAAAGTGGAACGCCCACTCCCGCGTCACCGTCTACGAGATCAACCGCAACCCCTTCTTCTGGTCGGTGAGCGACATCGGCTGGCAGCGGACCATTCAGCAGGGCGGGCTGGGGCACCGTCTCCTGCTGATTGACGCCGCCGCCGGGACGCCCATCCAGGAGTTCACCGGCGACCTCTACTGGGTCTCCTTCCTGCGCTACGACCTGACCTCGTTCGTGTACCACCTGGTGGACCGGCCGGAGACGCTGGTCATCGGGCCGGGGGGCGGGCGGGACGTCCTGGCGGCCCTGGCCTCCGGCGCTCCCCACGTGACGGCGGTGGAGGTCAACCCGGCGGTGGTGGAGGCCGTGCGCGGCCCCTTTGCCGACTTCGCCGGTCACCTCTACGACCGCCCCGACGTGACCGTGGTGGTGGAGGACGCGCGGGGCTACATCGCTCGCAGTCCCCACCGCTACGACGTCATCCAGGCCGCGCTGATAGACACGTGGGCGGCGGGCGCCTCGGGAGCCTTCGCCCTCTCCGAGAACAGCCTCTACACCGTGGAGGCGTTCCGGACGTACTACGAACACCTCACCGACCGGGGCATCCTGACCGTCTCCCGCTGGTACATGCCGGGGCGGCCCGCGGAGACGCTGCGCCTGGTCTCCACGGGAATGGCCGGTTGGGCCCGGGCCGGAGTCGCCGACCCGCGCCAGCACGTCGCCGTCATCGCCCACTTCGTCACCAGCAACCCTCAGGAGGGGCTGGCCACCGTTCTCTTCAAACGGACTCCGTTCACTCCGGAAGAGGTGGCGGCGATAGAGGACCGGGCGCGGGAACTGGGGTTCACCGTCCTCTACGCGCCGGGCCTGCCGGTCACCGAGGAGGTGGGGGCGTTCCTCACCGCGGACGACCCGGCGGCGTGGATTGCCCGCTACCCGCTGGACATCACCCCGGCGACCGACGACCGACCGTTCTTCTTCAACCTGGTCCGTTTCGGGGATTTGTTCTCTCCGGCCCTGCGGGCCAGTGGGGTCTACCAGATCAGTATAGAGTCGGCGGGGATTCTGCTGGCGATTCTGGGGATTACGGCGGCGGTGGGCGTCCTCTTCGTTCTATGGCCGCTGGGGTGGGGCGTGCGGCGGCGGGGACTGGCAGCGCCGTCGGCCCGTATGCTGGTCTACTTCGGCGCGCTGGGCGTGGGCTTCATGCTGGTGGAAATCCCCACCATCCAGCGGCTCACCGTCTACCTGGGACGGCCCGTCTACTCCCTGGCGGTGGGGCTCTTCGCGCTCCTGCTCTTCAGCGGACTGGGGAGCCTCTGGGCGGGGCGGCGCCGGGGGCAACCTGCAGGGGGGCAACCGCAAGGGGGGCAACCGCAAGGGCCACGCCCCGAAGCCCTCGGCCCCGAAGGGCCTCGGCCCGAGGGGGCTTCTCGTCCCGAGGGGTTGCCCCTACAGGCGCCTGCCCTGGTACAGGCCCCAATGGTGTTGGTGGTGCTGATCGGGTTGAACGCACTGGCGGTGCCGTGGGTTCTGGATCGGACGGTCGGGTGGTCCCTGGCGGCCCGTCTGGCAGTGGCGGTGCTCATCCTGGCCCCGCTGGCCTTCCTGATGGGCATGCCCTTCCCGACGGGCGTCCGGCAGGCCGGGGCCCGGCGGCCCGGGGTGGTCCCCTGGCTCTGGGGGATCAACGGGGTGATGTCGGTGATGGGGTCGGCGCTCTCCATCGCGCTGGCCATCCATCTGGGCATCCGGGCCACGCTGCTCATCGCGGCCGGATGCTACGCTCTGGCCGGCGCGATGTTCTGGAAGGGGAGATTTTAACTGAAGAAAGGGGTTTTGGGGGGGGGGGGGGGGGGCGCCCCCCCCCCCACCCCCCCCCCCAAGGGGGA
>JAPYWT010000114.1 GCA_028276215.1 Thermoflexus sp.
TGATCCAGGAAGTTCTCAATCTCTTGCGTATGGAAATCGTATCCTGAAAAACTGGTTGCACGATGCGACATTTCCCCTCTGTTACAGGAGGCTCTATGTTCCAACCGCCCCGTTCCACCCGAGAGCGCCAGCAACTGATCATCGGCGTCGGCCTGTGGCTGGTGGTCTTCCTGCTGGGGGTCTTCTGCCTCTGGTGGGGCTTCTTCGCCCCCCAGCCAGAGACGTCCCGGCCCGCTGCCGCGACGGCCACTCCCACGATGACCGCTACCCCGGTCGGCGGCCTGGTGCCCCTGGCGACCGCCACCCCGTCCTCGGGCACGGGTTCCCGGCCCACCGTCCCGCTGGAGCAGGAGGTCTTCGGCTACGGCATCGCGGCCCACGCCGTGGTGGGCGACCCGAACTTCACCATGGATGTGGTCAAATCGCTGGGGCTGGGCTGGGTCAAGCAACAGGTCCGCTGGGACCTCATTGAGCCCAGCCCGGGCCAGTACAACTGGGGGATGTACGATGGGGTGGTGGACGCTGCCAATCAGCGCGGCCTGCGGGTCATGCTCAGCGTCGTGCACGCGCCGGCCTGGAGCCATACCAGTTACGTGGACGACAACCCCGAGGGCGCCCCGCCGGATGACCTGACCCTCTTCGCCGACTTCCTGGGCCGCCTGGTGGACCGCTACCGGGGCCGCATCCACGCCATAGAGGTCTGGAATGAGGAGAATCTGGATCGGGAGTGGGATACGGCGGAGGGAGTAAGCCCGGCCCGCTACGTGGAGATGCTCCGCATGGCCTATCAGGTCATCAAGAGCCGTGACCCCAACATCATCGTCATCAGCGGCGCGCTCTCCCCGGTGGGCGCCACCGCCACCGACCCCAAGAACCCCAACCGAATCATCTATATGGACGACTTCCAGTACTATCAGGAGATGATCGCGAAGGGGTTCCTGAGTTATGCCGACTGTGTGGGCGTCCACCACAACGGCTACAACATCCCCCCGGACATCGCCTGGGACGACAAGACGTACCAGGACCCCACCGCGAAGTTTCGGGCTTTCTGGGATAACCCTCACCCTTCCTGGTCGTTCCGCAGCACCCTCTGGCGCTATCACGACGCGATCTCCGGAATGAAGCCCCTCTGTGTGACGGAATTCGGCTGGGCATCCTCCGAGGGATACGGCCCACCCCCGCCTGGTTTTGAATTCGCTCTGGACAATACTCTGGAAGAGCAGGCGGAGTACATTGTGAAAGCCTACCAGTTGATGCGCCAGTGGGGGTTCGTCCGCCTGGCCTTCCTCTGGAATCTGGACTACATTCAGAAGACAGGCCTGCCCCCGGAACAGGACCCATACGGCCCATACAGCATCACCGATTCTAAGGGGGTCCCTCGCCCGGCCTTCGGGGCCATCATGAGCATGCCCAAACCGTAGCAGGAGCGCAGGCTGTCAGCCTGTACGCAGTCCTGGCGGCCTGCGCTACATTCTCCTAAATCCGTAGCACAGGCTGTTAGCCTGTATGCAGGCCTGGCGGCCTGTGCTACATTCTTCAAAATCCGTAGCACAGGCTGTTAGCCTGTATGCAGGCCTGGCGGCCTGCGCTACATTTACCCTGTGCGGCCTTTCAGATGGACGCGGTTCTGGAACGGAAATATCGGGCTCTGGAGGAGTTCACCGCCCGTGTCCGGAGCCGTCCGGTCGGAGACCAGATCGCCCGGATGATTCTCTATGGCAGCGTCCTGCGCGGGGACGCCGGGCCGGAGAGCGATGTGGACCTTCTGGTCGTCGCGACCGGAGATGTGCGCGCGGCCTGGCGGGCACTGGGCGACATCGCCTTTGAGGTCATGCTGGAGCACGGAGAACTGATCTCGCCTATGGTCTACTGCCCGGACGAATACCGCCATCCCCACGCTTTTCTTCGGGAGGTTCAGGAGACGGGAAAGGAGGTATACCGCGTGGACGAAAACACGATGCGCCGCCAGGAGGCGTTGGACCTCCTCGCCCTGGCTCAGGGATACTTAGAAATGGCCCACGCATTGAGGGGTAAGCGAGAGTACATCCGGGGCGTCATTGACATGGCGTACAACGCGGCCGAGTTGAGCGCGAAGGGACTGCTCCTCCTCCGGGAAGGCGAGTGGCCGAAGACCCAAAGTGGCATCGTTCAGCAATTTAGCCGGGCCTTTATTGTGAATGAACCCATCGTGGAGCCCGGAGTTGGGCGGGCTTTCCGGCAGGCGCTGGACTGGCGCAATCGGGCCCGATATGACCCCCATGCGACCCTGACCGAAGCGGACGCGGAGGATGTGATCGGCGTTGCGGAAAAACTGGCGAATCTCCTGCAGCAGGAAGTGTATGGGCCGTAACCAGCACTTTGTTGTTATGGAGACCTTGAGGTTCGGATGGGACTCTCCAAGATTACACAAGGCGGAAAGTGGCAGACCTTCTTGATCCCGCTATTGCTGATCCTGATCGGAGGCTGGGCATACAGGTTTTCTCATCAATTGCCTCTCTTCTTTGATGACATCCCTCACTTTGTATGGTTATATGGGCAGGATTTTATCCAAATCCTGGGTGGTCCCGAAGGGCTTAGTAGATATTATCGCCCACTTCCCTTCCTGATCTGGAAAATTCTGTGGTCCCTCCAGGGAACATTTCATCCGCCTACCCTGCATACTATCAACCTGGCTCTCCACCTCCTGAACGGGGTTTTGGTATGGATCATTCTGTACCGCCATACTCCTTCGCGCGGTGGGCTTCTGAGCGCAGCCGGGGTGTTGTTCCTGCTTTACCCCTTCAGTTATCAGGCTGTCCCCTCGGTGAGCTCTCTGACTCATCCTCTGGTGACTTCTATGATTTTGGGCTCCCTTTGCTTGTACACCGTATGGGAGCGTCACCGATGGCGCGCGTTTCTGATCAGTTCACTGGCGCTGGCTCTGCTGGCTCCCTTCGCCCATGAAACGGGCATCCTGCTCCCCCTGCTTCTGATCCTCTTTTTGGTCACCCGAGAGGAACCTCTTCAGTGGAAAACGGCACTGCGCAGCACCCGTTTTTACTGGCTCTGCGCGCTGGTCGGGCTGGGGGTATGGCTGATAGTGCCCAAAAACTTCGCCCCCTCTCAGGTCTGGAACCTGGAAGCCCGTTATCAGAACGGGGTCTACTTCCTTCAGGGATTGATGTACCCGGTTGCTCCTCTGGCCCGGAGCGTGCTGGCGGCGGGATGGGGATTGGATGACCTCCAATCCATTCTGCTGGTTTCGCTTCCGGTAGCGTTGATCTGGGGACTTCTGCTCTGGCGGGCAGGCGGCGGCCGTCTATTGCTGCTGGCCGTGGGGTGGTTCGCTCTTACAGCGGCACCTGCCTGGATGATGTTGGGGTTTGAGTACGTCATTGACGGTCCACGATTGCTCTATCTCCCATCTGTGGGTGCAGCCCTCTTTTGGGCAATTCCTCTTGCTCTCCCCAGTTGGAATTCCCGGCGATTGAGCTTCTTGAAGGATGCACTGACAATTTTCCTGACCTTGCTAATCGGGTTGAGTGGAGGACTCTTTGTTCGTGAACGCGCCGCTATGTATGAACAATTGCGGCAGTTTGTTGCGGCATTTGTCCGCTCCGTTCGCTCTATCCCTACCGACCCGGTGCTCTGCGTCAACTGTCCCCTGTTCTTGGCCCCGATCCACCCCACCTTTGCCGTGGGGCATGAGGGCGTTCCCATCTGCTCCTCCGACCAACTGGACGATCTTTTCTGGGTCAACACGGGGCAAATGCGGAGAGTAGAGGGCCTGGTCTTCCCGGACCTGCAGCAGCACTGGAAATACCATTATGGCGGGGCTGGGCCAGTGAACACCAGTGATTCTATGCAAGCCATTTTGCGGGAATATGCTGGGGTCATCCTGACGAACTACGGGGGGGAAGACCTGACCGTCTACCCGGTCGGGATGTTGGAAGCCCAAGGGATGCCGCCACAAACTCCCTTCCTGGCCGAGTTTGGTGGACGCATCCGCCTCCTCTCCGCGTCGGTGGACGTAGAGGGGACGACGATGGTCGTGACGTTACGATGGCAGTCTTTGGAACCCCTGGAGGAAGAGGCAACGGTTTTCCTGCATCTGGTTTCTGCTTCTGGAGAACTGGTCGCCCAGCGGGACGGCTACCCTCTGATGGGACTTTCCCGCCCAGCACTCTGGGTGCCCGGCGACATCTGGCGGGATATCCGATACCTTTGGCGATCAGGGATTCCGGGGGACACGTATACTCTGAAAGTGGGCCTGTATCCGGTGAACGGTGGGCCTCGCCTGAAAGCGTTTGACCCCTTTGGGGCCCCCATTCCCGATGATGCCTTTCCCCTCGCTATCCTGGCACTCCCATGACGGCTCTTCGGGGACCCATGCGCTCACTATATCCGATATTCCCATTTCCCAGCCTGCTGTTCGTCCTCGTTCTGATCCTTGCGGGTATCATTCTCCTTTACCGGCCACTTTCTCCCTCCCCCCTGGGCACTCCCACCCCAACTTCGCCCCCACCCCCCACCCCCACCTCCTGGCCGCGGGTCCGGCTGGGATCCCCGGAATACGGCATGGTGGCCTTCCTCTGGTGGCGGGAGGAGGTCGCCGACCGGGACCTGAACCTGATCCGGGATGCCGGTTTCACCTGGGTCCGGCAGAACCTGCACTGGGTGGATGTGGAACTGTACAAAGGGGGCTTTGACTGGCGCTACAGCGACCGCATCGTCCGGCAGGTCCAGGAGCGGGGTCTCAACCTGCTCTTCCGATTGCACGGCCTGCCCCGTCCCGGTTGGGTCCCCCTGCCCGATGACCCGACATTGCCGGTGCCGGTGGAGGACTTCGCCGACTTCTGCGGCGCGGTCGCGGCCCGCTATCGGGGACAGGTGCGTGCCTACCAGGTCTGGAATGAGCCCAACCTGGCCCGGGAGTGGGAAGCCCGGGCGCCCAACCCCGAGGGATACGTCCGCCTGCTGCGGGCCTGCTACATCGCCATCAAAGAGGCCGACCCGGACGCGCTGGTCATCTCTGCCGGAATGGCCCCGACGGGCACCGGATTGCCCATCGCGATGCCCGATACAGATTACTTCACTGCGATGTACGAGGCTGGGGCCGCGCCCTATTTTGACCTCCTGGGCGTCCACGCCGCCGGATTCGCCGCTCCGCCGGAGGTCTCACCCGAGGAGGCGGCCACCAACCCGGCGTACGGCGGTCAGCGCTTCTTCTGCTTCCGCCACGTAGAGGACATCCGGGAGATCATGGTTCGCTACGGCGATGGGGAGAAACAGGTCGCGGTTACCGAGATGGGGTGGACCTCCGACCCCGTCCACCCCGAATACTCGTGGTTTGCGGTCACTGAGGAGCAGAAAGCGGACTACCTGGTACGGGCGTTCCGGTACGCGCGGGATCACTGGCAGCCGTGGATTGGCCCGATGTTCGTCCTGTCCATCGCCGACCACGACTGGACCCCCGACGAGGAGCAGTACTGGTGGGCCATCACGGAGCCCGGCTGGCCCTTGACAGTTGTCCGTCCGGCCTATGAAGCGTTGAAGGATATGGAGAAATAAGAAAGATGGGGCAGCGTTCTGCTGCCCCGTCTTTTTCAGCCCGCCGCCCGCTACGTTACGCGGGGAAATTCGCTTCCCGGTTGAACCGGTCCCAGGCCAGGGAGAATAACAGAGGCGGGCGGTGCCGCACCGGGGTGTTCGCGACGACGTCAACCCAGCGTTCCGTGGCTGCCGCTGCCCGCTCAAAGCAGGAAGCGCTGAAGGCCCGCAAGGGCTCTGCCCGTTCTGCGTGGCTCGTTTCCCGGTATCGGGCGACTATCTCCGCCGCCTCCCGCAGAAAGGACGCTTCCAGAGCGTCTCGTTCCTCCCGGTAGAGCGGCATACGACTGGCGTAATCGCGAATGACCTGGCGGTGGAGACGTTCGTGGCTCCACCACAAAGTGCGGGGGTCATAGGTACCCGTTGGCTCCACATCCAGGCCTGGGGTAGAAGGGAGCCCTGCCCCTCCCAGAAACACGGGCTTAAAGATGCTCGTGCAGATGCCAGAGGTGCCCGTCACCCAAACAACGGGCATGCCAGGGATGAGATGGGCAACCATCGCGCCCACGGACTGGCTGGGGCGGGTCGGGCCGAACCCGGCGTGGACGCAGAGGGTATCCATCAGCCAGCCCCGACCAGGATTCCAGAGGGGGTCAACGGATGCCTCCGGTCCATGGTCCCGGAGGGCCGCCATCATGGTCTCCACGGTGATGCGGCCTTTCTGGGCTTCCAGGATGGCCGTAGAGCGGCGCTGGCGGGCCCGACAGCCGTCCAGCCGGGTGTAAAGGAAATCAGAATAGCAGCGGGCGAAATGAAAGTCGTCCCGTGATGTACACCACCCCTTCTCCACCGCATATTCCACCAGACCAGGAGAGGCCTCATCCCATTCGGAACCGATGGTCAGGCCGTTGGAGATGGTACGCACATCCTGCACCCGTTTGGCAGCCCATTGCTTTCCGACCGTCTCCAGCACCCAGGCTTCCTGTGGGTCGGCAATGATGTAGGAGTTGTAATAGTAGGTCTTGTGGCGGAAGCCGCAGTTCCCTCCCTGGCCGTAGGTCTCCAGCAACTGGACGATGATCTCCAGCGCCCGATGGGCGGTTTCGGCCCGCTCCAGGGCCAGGCGAATGGAGTCCATCCCGATCAGTCCGGGGGCTTTATTGTAGGGCTCCCGGGTGAAGACGGCCTCGTTGCCGATGGCCACCCCGTGTTCGTTGACGCCCATCTCGCAGCCCCAAATCCAGAAGGGCTTGCAGAGCAGGACTTCATACGTTTCCGGCACCTGGGGCAACTCTATGTAGGTGCATTTCACTGTCGTTCCGGGCTCGTGATAGGCGCGAGGAATGTGGACCAGTACATGCGCCTCATTCGGCTCCCGGTCGCTGTTTTTGGCCAGAATCACCGTTCCGTCAGCCGTAGCGCTGCCTGTCGCAACCAGCGTGTCGCACATCCTTTACCTCCTGGCAGGTCGTACTTTACGCCATCTCCTCGGTGGCGAGAAGTGCCGTTGTCACGACTTGTGTCCGAAACCCAGTTCCCTCTATTGGAAAACTGTAGTAAAATCTGACGAGAGAGTATTGCTGCTACATTTATGACTTCCCTGCAAAAACTCACCGCAGAGACGCCGAGAGCGCAGAGACTTTCTTTAATATTGCTCTGCATACTCTGCGGTCTCTGCGATAAAGAACCTTTTTGCAGTGGAGTCATTTATGAAACTGCCTGCAGGTCGGCCAGGGCCTGTCGGTAAAGGGTGGGGGCTTCCCGACGCAACCGCTGAAAATCGGCTGCCAC
>JAPYWT010000115.1 GCA_028276215.1 Thermoflexus sp.
GTGCTCAAAGGCGCGGAGAATCTCCGAGACCTCCACCCGACCGGAGCAGGGCACCTCCACGATGCGGACGCCTGTCGGGTAGTTGAGGCGCATCACCCCGGCCAGGTCGGCCGCCGCGTAGGCGCAGTAGTGGCAGCAGAAGGCCAGAATTCGGGGTTCAAAGGCCTCTTCCATAATCGCCTCCCGTTCATAAGACCATATCGGAAGGACGCGGACAAACGCAGATGGAGACAGATTTGTAACTATTCAGGCCGATTGAAATCGCCCTCCCTGGGCACTTCGTGCCGGGTGTCGGCCTCCGCCGACACCCTTCGAGAAGGGTGATCGGCAAAGGCCGACCACTGGCCGCAAGCCCAAAAAGGTGACGCCTCGGGCGAGCCTTCGGCGTGGCCCTTCCAGTCACCGCCTGAATAACGCAGATTTTACCTTTCATCTTGCGACCTGCGACCTGCTCCGTGCTCCCTGTCTAATCCGCCCCAGGCCGCTCCCGCCCCTCCCGGATATACTGCATAATCTCCTCCGCCGTCATCCCTAAATCCAGCCCCTGCACAGCCAGCGGCGACCCCTTCCGCCGCTCCGGACGGACCACAAACACCCGGCCATCCCGGCGCTTGATTCGGACTTCCCCTTCCGCCTCTGCCCGTTCCAGCAACTCGGCCAGCCGTTGCCTGGCCTGGGTATAGGTGTATACCTCCATCTTCCACCTCCTACACATTTATCACTTCTACACCCCTTTGCTGTGCTGCTGCCACTAACCCCTTATCCAACGTCAGCAATGGCAACCGGTATTTTTCTGCACAACGAATCAAATACGCATCGTAGGCATAGAGTCTCAACTCTTGAGCGATTTTTAACGCCTCCTCTATCTCTACAGTAACATATCGGACAGGTATTTGTTCGTATATCTGGATTGCCCTCAACGCCTGCTCCAAAGTAATCCGGTTCCGCTTCAGCATAGCAGCAAGCGCGTTCCCGATTTCCCAGTGTACCGAGTAGGGAGCCACCAAGTCCACCCCTTCGGTCAACTCAATTAACCGCTCCCTTCCAGGCTCCCCAACAATCACTGCAATTAAAACCGAGGCATCTACCACAATATTCATCGCTTGCCCCTGCTTAGTTGTACAATTGAACATATCACCAATTATACCCCGTGATCTTTTTTCCGCAACTCTCATACCTCTACCAGCCCCGATTCCCTCATCGCCCCAATCTTCGCCTCCATCTGCACATCCCGGTAGTGGAGCAACTGGATGGCCTTCGCCGGGCACTCGCCCACGCAGACACCGCAGCCGTGGCACTGGGCCGGCTCAATGTAGGCCGCACCGATGATGCCCCCCACCCCCATCAGGTCGGCGCGGATGCGCGGCACCCGATACGGGCAAATCCGCACACAGGTCAGGCATCCCACGCACTTCTCCGGGTCCACCTGGGCGACGACGCCCCCCACCTCCAGATAATCCCGGCTCAGGACCGTCGCCGCGCGGGCCGCAGCCGCCTGGGCCTGGGCAATCGCCTCCCCCAGGAACTTCGGGTAGTGGGCCATCCCCGCCAGGAAGAAGCCGTCGGTGGCGAAATCCACCGGGCGCAGTTTCACGTGCGCCTCTAAGAAGAACCCGTCCAGGTCCACCGGCAACTTCAGCCGCGCCGCCAACTCCCGCGACCCCGGCGACGGCACCACCGGCATGCTCAGCACCAGCAGGTCCGGCTCCAGCACCAACTCCTCTCCCAGCACCGGCTCCCACACCCGAATCCGCAATCTGGAATCTGCAGCCTGCACTTCAGGCTTGCGGTCAAAATCGTACCGGACGAAAAGCACTCCGGCCCGCCGGGCCTCCTGATAGATGCGTTCCTTGAAGCCGAAGGTCCGGATGTCCCGGTAGATGACGGTCACCTGGGCCTGGGGCTTGTGTCGCTTCAGCATCAGCGCGTTCTTGAGGGCCGTGGTGCAGCAGATGCGGGAGCAGTACCGCTCCGCTGGCCCCACACACTGGATCATCACCACCGAATCGGGCAGGTCCCGCCCCTCCCCCAGCCGCTGCTCAAACTCCTGCTGGGTAAGGATGCGGGGGTCCGTCCCGTAGCCGTACTCCGGCCCCCGGTACTCCACCCCACCGACAGCCACAATCGCCACGCCGTGGCGGACCTCAAACTCCCCCCCAGGCCCCCGCAGTCGGGAGACATATTGCCCCACAAAGCCACTGGTCTCCACCACCTCGGTGTTCAGGTGGACCGTGATGAGCGGCTCCGCCGTCACCCGCCCCACCAGCGCGCGAGCATACGCCTGCGGGTCCAGCCACATCCGTTCCCCGTTCCCTGTCGCTTCCAGAAGCGAATGGTGCATATAGAGCAGGTTGCCCCCCAGCCGGTCCGACCGTTCCACCAGATGGACCGGGAATCCCTGACGGGCCAGGGTGAGGGCCGCGTTCAGCCCCGCCGCGCCCCCACCGATGACCAGCGCGGCCTTCTCCACCGGCACGCGCGTCCGATGGAGCGGCTCCAGCCAGGCCGCCTTCGCCACCGCCATCCGTACCAGGTCCTTCGCCTTCTCCGTCGCCCCTTCCCAGTCGTTCTGGTGGACCCAGGAGCACTGGTTGCGGATGTTGGCCATTTCAAAGAGGTACGGGTTGAGCCCCGCCTGTCGGATAGCCTCCTGGAAGAGGGGCTCGTGCGTCAGCGGTGTACAGGCCGCCACCACCACCCGGTTCAGGTTCAACTCCCGCACCCGTTCCACGATGCGCCGGATGGAGTCCTGGGAGCAGGTGTAGAGGTTGTACTCGGCGTGGACGACGCCGGGCAGGGTGGCCGCGTACTCCGCCACCGCCGGGACGTCCAGGAATCCGGCGATGTTGGACCCGCACTTGCAGACGAAGACGCCGATGCGCAGCGGCTCCCGGTTCACATCCCGCTCCGGCGGGTAGACCTCCGGCTCGGTCTGGGTCCAGCGGGCGGGGGCCAGCAGCGCGCCGGCCAGCCCGGCCGCGGCGCTGGCCTCCACCACCGACTCCGGGATGTCCTTCGGCTCCCGGAAGGGCCCGATGGCGAAGACCCCCGGCTTGCTGGTCTGCAGCGGCGCGAAGGGCACCGTCTGGCAGAAGCCGTAGGGGTCCGTCGCCACGCCCACCCGCCGGGCCAGGTCGCGGACGCTCTCCGGAATCTCCATTCCCACCGAGAGCACGACCAGGTCAAACTCTTCTTCGCGTACCGCAGGCTGAAAGCCTGCGCCACCTGCAGGCTGAAAGCCTGCGCCACCTGCAGGCTGAAAGCCTGCGCTACCGTCCACATACCGGATGACCAGGTTGCGGGTCTTCGGGTCCTCCTTCACCGCCGAGACGCGGCAGCGGACAAAACGGATGCCGTACCGCTCCTGGGCCCGGCGATAGAAGTCCAGGTACCCCTTGCTGAAGGCCCGCATGTCCATCAGGAAGACCGTCACTTCGGTATCCGGCTCGTGCTCTATCGCCATCATCGCCTCTTTGATGGCGTAGACACAGCAGACGGACGAGCAGTAGTCGTGCTTCTGGTCCCGGGAGCCAACGCACTGGATGAAGGCGATGCGCTTCGGCGTCCGCCCGTCGGACGGGCGCTGGACGTGCCCCAGGGTGGGGCCGGACGCGTTGAGGAGCCGCTCAAACTGCAGGGACGTGACCACGTTGGGGTAGCGGCCCCAGCCGTACTCCCCCGCCTTCTCCGCGTCAAAGGTCGCAAAACCCGGTGCCAGCAGGACGGCGCCGACCTGGAGTTCCACCATCTGCTCCACCATGTCGTGGTTGATGGCCCCGGCCTGGCAGGTGTAGAAACAACTCAGGCACTCCGAGCAGACGCCACAGGCCAGACAACGGGCCGCCTCCGCCTGCGCCTGCTCATCGGTATACCCGGCGACCACTTCCTCAAAGGTGGAAAGCCGGTGCTCCACCGGCAACATGTCCATCGGGACACGGGGCTGAATTTTGACCTCACCGCGGGCGACCCGTTCCTCAATCTCGGCCCGGGAGAGTTCCACCACCGGCAGTTTGGGCCTCGGCGGTGGCTCCAGTTCCTCCCCCTGCAGGTACCGGTGAATGGCCTGCGCGACCTTGTGTCCGGCGGCGACGGCCTCAATGACGAACGCCGTCCCGGTGGCGACATCCCCGGCGGCGAAGACGCCCGGTCGGCTGGTCGCCAGGGTGTTGGGGTTGACGGCAACCGTCGCCTGGTCGGTGATGCCGACCCCGGCGCTCTCCGGGATGAAGGCCAGACCGGCCCGCTGGCCCACGGAGAAGATGACATTGTCGCAGGGGACGAAGTGCTCGGAGCCGGGGACGACGACGGGTCGGCGGCGTCCGGTCTCGTCGGGAAGGCCGGGCTCGGTGCGGACGCACTTCATCCCCACGACGCGCCGGTTGCCGTCCCCCACAATCTCCACCGGCGTGACCTGCCAGTGAAAGACGACGCCCTCCTCCTCCGCCCGTTCCATTTCCTCCGGGTCGGCGGTGGCCTCCTCGCGGGTGCGGCGGTAGTAGACGTGGACCTCGGCGCCCAGGCGGCGCGCAGTGCGGGCCACGTCCATTGCCACGTCCCCCGCGCCGATGACCGCGACCTGCTTCCCCAATTTCGGCGGGTTCCCCAGCCGGACATCCCGCAGGAAGTGGGTGTTGATGAGCACGCCGTCCAGGTCTGCGCCGGGGATGTTGAGCCGAATCCCCTCGTGTGCGCCAACGGCGATGAGAACGGCGTCAAATCCCTCCGCGAAGACGTCGTCCAGGTTGTTCACCGGGTGGTTCAGCCGCAACTCCACGCCCAGGTCCACGATGTCCTGGACCTCGCGGTCCACAATCCACGAGGGCAGGCGGTACTCCGGCACACCCACCCGGAGCATCCCCCCGGCGACCGGCAGGGCCTCAAAGACGGTGACGCCGTAGCCCATTTTGCAGAGGTCCTGGGCCGCGGTCAGGCCGCAAGGCCCGGCGCCGATGACGGCGACCCGCTGCGGGTACCGGCGGGGGGCCGGTTCGGGGGGCACGCGCGGTTTGGCGTACACCTTGTCCGTGACGAAACGCTTGAGCGCCCGGATGTTAATCGGCTCGTCCAGTTTGCCCCGGTTGCAGGCGTCCTCGCAGCGGTGGTTGCAGATGCGCCCGCAGATGCCGGGGAACGGGTTGTCCTCTTTGATGACCCGCAGGGCATCCTCGTAGCGGCCCTCGCGGATGAGCGCGATGTAGCCCTGAGCCCGTTGACCGGCAGGACAGGCGTTGCGGCAAGGGGCGATGCCGCGCTTCTCTATGGCGTACGCGTTGGGGACGGCCTGGGGGTAGAGTTTGTACGCCGCGCGCTGGAACCCCAGCCCCGCGTTGAACCGGTCCGGGATGATGACCGGGCAGACGCTGGCGCACTCCCCGCAGCCGGTGCATTTATCCAGGTCAATGTAGCGGGGCTTTTTGCGCAGGCGGACGGTGAAATTGCCCACGTCCCCGTCCACACCGATCACTTCGGTATCCACCAGCAACTCAATGTTGCGGTGGCGACCGGCCTCCACCAGTTTGGGGCTGAGGATACACATGGCGCAGTCGTTGGTGGGGAAGGTCTTGTCCAGTTGGGCCATATGTCCGCCGATGGCCGACTTCGCCTCCACCAGGTAGACCTTGAAGCCGGCCTCCGCCAGGTCCAGGGCGGCCTGGACTCCGGCGATGCCCCCGCCGACGACGAGAACGGAACCGATAAGTTCGTTTTGCCCCGCCATGGTGCCCCCTGAGGAATTAACAATTAAAAAAATTAACAATTAATGGTGGTCAGCGGCCGACTTTGCTGCGCGGGCTTCGGCGGGCGTTGTGGACGATGGAGTTGAGGATGCGGACCAGTTCTTCGCTTTCCCGGAGCAGCAAGACCACCTCGTCATCATCCAGAAGCGATGCGCGGACAATGCGCAGCCAGTACCGGGCCTCCCGTGCCTCCTTATGGGCAATCCCCACTTTATGGATGAAATCCTGCTTGGACTCCGCTGCGTCAGCCTCCTCCAGATTGGCCCCCACAGATGTCGCCGCGCGGACCAACTGTCGCCCCACCTCTATCCCGGCAACGGTCCGGGGCAACCGGTTGGCCAGTTTCACCACCCGCACCCCGAACTGGAACGCCCGTTCCTGAATATCCAGCCCCTGGCTCCCCTCCAGCCTCCAGTTGCGCTCCCAAGCCGCTGGCCGCGCCGACGACCCGACGGGAACAGCACCCCCACGCCCCTTTTCCTCAGCCAGTGCTCTCCCCTGCATCGCCCCCTCCTTCTGTCATTGTTAATTGTTAATTTTTTTTAATTGTTAATTTTCATCGGGCTCGGCCCCAACTCCTTCACCCTCTCCGTCATCTTCCGCGCGGCTTCGGCGAAGGTGGCGCCCATGCCGCCGGACACAAAGACAATCTCCAGCCGGTCCCCCCCGATGCCGATTTTATCCAGCAGTGCCTTGGCGTACTTCACCCGCGCCAGCGCACGTTCGTTACCGTGGATGTGGTGGCAGTTCCCGATGGGACAGGCGACGATGTAGACCCCGTCGGCGCCCTTCTCAAAGGCCTCCAGGATGTAGCGGATGTCGGCCTTGCCGGTGCAGGGCAGCCGCACCAGCCGGACATTGGACGGGTACTTCAGCCGCAGCGCCCCGGCGGTATCCGCCGCCATATAGCCACAGTAGATACAGGTAAACGCGACAATCTCCGGCACGAACTCCTCGTGCCCGTTCCCCTTGACGTCCATACCTCCTCCAGGTCAGGAAATGTGCCACAAAGATGTCAGCTCCAACGGCCAGCGCTACGCCATTGTTGTCACCAGGGCCGGCGTGATTTCCAGCATCAACCGGCCCCGTTCTTCCCCCAGAAGTTCACTGGCATCCAGAATCTCCAGTCCGACCAGACGCCCCTCGGCATCATAGTCCGCAATAATCTGATCGCCCAGCGGTTTCGCCTGCGCGGCACCCGGCCCCACAATGCGAAACTGGAGATAAAGAGCATCCACTTCTGCATCATAGTAAATTTTCATCGGATCCCTCCGCTTTCTCACTCCCATAGTACACCAGAACTGTCACCACGACAATTTTATCAAACTCCTCAGCAAAAATGACATGCACTGTTTTATAGAGATATACCTTATGGTCTACTGGCGATGGTCGTCCATAGACAAAAGTTCGGCGCGCCTGGTACTTCCCAGCCCGTGCTGGTTCCCACGGACTCCCTTGAATCGTCTGAATGACCTCTGCATCGGTTGCACCGCGCAGATACATCCTGTGTCGGGCATGACGTGAAAAGTAGATCGGTTTCACATTT
>JAPYWT010000116.1 GCA_028276215.1 Thermoflexus sp.
CCGTTACGGCAAACCTCTGAATCAGCGAATCATCTGACGAAAGGAGAGAGGAGAGATGGCAAAGCCAAAGTTCGTCCGTGAAAAGCCGCACGTAAACGTGGGGACCATCGGACACATTGACCATGGCAAGACCACGCTGACGGCGGCCATTACCAAAGTGCTGGCCATGAAGGGCATGGCGGAGTACAAGTCCTACGACGAGGTCGCCAAGGCGGACGCGAAGATGTTCCGCCGCGACGCGACGAAAATCCTGACCGTCGCCATCGCCCACGTGGAATATGAGACCGAAAAGCGGCACTACGCCCACGTGGACTGCCCCGGCCACCGGGACTACATCAAGAACATGATCACCGGCGCGGCCCAGATGGACGGGGCCATCCTGGTCGTCTCCGCCGCCGACGGCCCCATGCCCCAGACCCGGGAGCACGTGCTGCTGGCCCGGCAGGTGAACGTCCCGGCCATTGTGGTCTTCCTGAACAAGGTGGACCTGATGGAGGACGAGGAACTGCTGGAACTGGTGGAACTGGAACTGCGGGAACTGCTGAACTCCTACGGCTTCCCGGGCGACGAGACGCCCATCGTGCGCGGCTCCGCCCTGAAGGCCCTCCAGTCCACCAGCACCGACCCGAACGCGCCGGAATACCAGTGCATCTGGGAACTGATGCGCGTGGTGGACGAGTACATCCCCACCCCGGTGCGCGAGGAGGATAAGCCCTTCCTGATGCCCATTGAGGACGTCTTCAGCATCAAGGGGCGCGGCACGGTGGTCACCGGTCGTGTGGAGCGGGGTACGCTGGTGCCGATGAGCGAGGTGGAGATTGTCGGCCTGCGCGACCGGCCCATCCGAACCGTCGTCACCGACATGGAGATGTTCCGCAAGAAACTGGACAAGGTGGTGGCGGGCGACAACGCCGGTCTCCTCCTGCGCGGTGTGGGCAAGGACGAGGTCTCCCGCGGTATGGTCGTGGCGGCACCGGGCTCCATCACGCCCCACCGGAAGTTTGAGGCCCAGGTCTACGTCCTCCGCAAGGAGGAGGGTGGGCGGCACAAGGCCTTCTTCTCCGGCTACCGGCCTCAGTTCTACATCCGCACCACCGACGTGACGGGGACCATCACCCTGCCCGAGGGTGTGGAGATGGTCATGCCCGGCGACGACGTCAACCTGATGGTGGAACTGATTGAGCCGGTCGCGCTGGAGCAGGGCTCCCGCTTCGCCATCCGGGAGGGCGGCTTGACCGTCGGCGCGGGCGTCATCACCAAGATTCTGGACTAAGCGCGTCCATGGCCAAGCAGAAGATTCGGATCCGCCTGAAGGCGTACGATCACCGCGTGCTGGATGAGTCGGCCCGGCGCATCGTGGAGGCGGCCGAGCGCACGGGAGCGACCGTCGTCGGCCCCATCCCGCTGCCGACCCAGATAGAGCGCTTCACCGTGCGCCGGTCCACCTTCATTGACAAAGACTCCCACGAGCACTTTGAAATCCGGACGCACAAGCGACTGATTGACGTCCTGGAGCCGGATAACAAGACCATAGATGCGCTGATGCGGCTCAACCTGCCCGCGGGCGTGGACATAGAAATTAAGTTGTAGTAGACAAGGAAACAAGTAGACAAGGAAACAACAAGGGGCGGAACGTTCTGCGTCCCCCTTGTATCCTTGTATCCTTGTATCCTGATCGCCGGGATGATGCAGCCGGTCCCAGGGCTGACAGTCCCATGGAGGAGTGAGGATCGTGAAAGGAATTCTGGGGAAAAAAGTGGGAATGACCACGTTGTTCACCGCCGAAGGAGAGGCTGTCCCGGTGACGGTGATTGAGGCCGGACCCTGCTGGGTCACTCAGGTCAAGACGCCGGAGCGGGACGGCTACAGCGCGGTGCAGTTGGGCTTTGAGCCGGTGAAGCCCTCCCGCCTGACGCGCGGGGAACTGGGCCACCTGGGCCTGCTGAAGACCGACTCCGCCCACCCGCGCCGGCGGGTGCTGAAGGGGATACCCGGGCCGCTCCGCCGCCTGCGGGAGTTCCGCGTGAAGCCGGAAGAGGCCCCCGCTGAGGGCGAAAAAATCACCGTGGACGTCTTCCAGGTGGGGGACCGGGTGGATGTGGTCGGCACGTCTAAGGGGCGCGGGTTCGCGGGTGGCATCAAGCGCTACGGCTTCAACCGCCAGCCCAAGACCCACGGCCAGTCGGACCGGGAACGCCGCCACGGCTCCATTGGCGCCACCACGACGCCCGGTCGGGTGCTGAAGGGACTGCGGATGCCCGGCCGCATGGGCGGCGCGCGGGTGACGGTGCAGAACCTGGAGGTCGTTATGGTGGACCCGGAGCGGAATCTGCTGGCGGTGCGCGGCGCCGTCCCCGGCCACCGGGGGAGCCTGGTGATGATCAAGCAGGCCCGAAAGACGAAGGAACTGCGCAGGGAGTAGGACGGAGTAGGAAGTACGGAGTAGGGAATAGGAAGTAAGGAGTAGGGGGTAGAGATGAAGGTTCCCGTCTGGAATATGAGCGGGCAGCAGGTGGATGAGATAGAGTTGCGGCCCGACATCTTTGAAGCGCCGATCAACGTGCCGTTGATGCACCAGGCGCTGGTGCGGCAACTGGCCAACGCCCGCCTGGGCACCCACAAGACCAAGACCCGCGGGGAGGTCAACCGGACCACGGCCAAGTGGTATCGGCAGAAGGGGACGGGGCGGGCCCGTCACGGCAGCCGGAATGCGCCCATTTTCGTCGGCGGCGGTATCGCGCACGGGCCCAAGCCGCGCAGTTACGAGCAACGGATGCCCAAAAAGATGCGTCGGGCCGCTCTGCGCAGTGCCCTCAGCGTGAAGGCCGGTCAGCAGCAGATTGTGGTGGTGGACCGTCTGGAGTTGCCCGAGCCGAAGACGCGGGAGATGCGGGAGGTGTTGACCCGGCTGAATGTGGGGGAGAACGCCCTGATTCTCCTGCCGGGGCGCAATGAGACGGTGGAGAAGTCCGTGCGCAACCTGCCGAGGGTGAAGACGCTCCACGCCAGTTACCTGAACATCCGCGACCTGCTGCAGTACGAAAAAGTGGTCATGCCGCTGGGCGCCCTGCAGGTGATAGAGTCCATTCTGGGGTAGGGCCATGCATCTGTACGAGGTCATCAAACGTCCGGTTTTGACGGAGAAAACGCAGCGGGCCACTTCGCTCCGCCGACGGCAGTACACCTTTGAGGTGGACCGGCGGGCGAACAAGGCCCTGGTCAAGCAGGCGGTGGAGACGATTTATCGGGTCCATGTGGAGGCGGTGAACATCGCCAACATGCCGGCCAAGGCCGTCCGGCGGTGGGGACGTCGTCGGGTGGTGCGGATTCCGGCCTGGAAGAAGGCGGTGGTCACCCTTGCCGAAGGGGAGCGCATCCCGGAACTGGAAGTGCTGGAGGGCTAAGGTGGCGATCAAGGTCTACAAGCCGACATCACCCGGACGACGGGGGATGACCGGCTCGTTGTTTGAGGAAATCACGAAGACCGAGCCGGAACGCAGTCTGGTTGTCCCCTTGAAGAAGACGGGCGGACGGAATGTCCAGGGGCGGATCACCATCCGTCACCGGGGCGGCGGCCATAAGCGGCTGTACCGTCTGATTGACTTCAAACGGGACAAGCATGGGATTCCGGCCCGCGTGGCATCCATAGAGTACGACCCGAACCGGTCAGCGCGCATCGCCCTGCTGGTCTACGCGGACGGGGAGAAGCGCTACATCCTGGCTCCCCTGGGCTTGAAGGTCGGGGATACGGTGATGAGTGGCCCGACGGCCGAGGTCCGGGTGGGGAACGCGCTGCCGCTGGAGCGCATCCCGCTGGGGACGACGGTCCACAATATTGAGTTGTACCCCGGACGGGGCGGGCAGTTGGTCCGCTCGGCGGGTTGTGCCGCCCAGGTGCTGGCGAAGGAAGGGGAGTACGTGACAGTCCGCCTGCCCAGCGGTGAGATGCGGCTGATCCGCAAGGAGTGCATGGCGACGGTCGGGCAGGTGGGGAACGAGGAGCACGCCAACATCAAGTTGGGCAAAGCGGGTCGGAAGCGCTGGCTGGGGCGGCGTCCACACGTGCGCGGTTCGGCGATGAGCCCGCGCGATCACCCGCACGGTGGTGGCGAAGGCCGTTCGCCCATCGGCATGCCCGGCCCGAAGACGCCGTGGGGCAAGCCGACCCTGGGCAAGAAGACCCGGCGCAATAAGACGACGGATAAATACATCATCCGCCGTCGGGGGAAGCGTCGGCAGTAGGGGAGCAGGAAGTAGGAAGTAGGGAGTAAGGAGTAGGAAGTAGGGAGTAAGGAGGGATTATGGGACGCTCGCTGAAAAAAGGCCCGTATGTGGACCCGAAGTTGCTGCGGAAGGTGGAGGAACTGAATCGGGCTGGGGAGAAACGGGTGATCCGGACCTGGTCCCGGGACTCCACCATCTTCCCCCAAATGGTGGGCCATACCATCGCCGTTCACGACGGACGGCGGCATGTGCCGATCTACATCACCGAAAACATGGTGGGCCATAAACTGGGGGAATTCGCTCCGACGCGGACGTTCCGGGGACACATCACCAAAGAAAAGAAGGGCGAGGTTCGGAAGAAGAAGTAGGGAGTAGGAAGTAAGGAGTAGGGAGTAGGAAGTAAGGAGTAGGGAGTAGGAAGTAAGGAGTAGGGAGTAAGGGGTGAGGTATGGAGGTCCGTGCACAGGCGAAGCATATCCCGATGTCGGCGCGAAAGGTGCGCCGGGTGATTGACCAGGTGCGGGGCATGGATGTGGTGGGAGCGCTGGAGGTGCTGCGTATGATGCCCCACGCGGCCGCGCGCCCGGTGGAGAAACTGATCCGCTCGGCCGTCGCCAATGCGGAGGAGAACATCGGTCTTTCCCGGGACAACCTGTATATTGCCCGCATCGTGGCCGATGAGGGGCCAGGGGTGGCGCCGGGCAAGGGGTTGCGGCCCCGCTTCGCGGCCCGGGGACGGTATCGCCCCATCCGCCGCCGCTCGTCCCACATCACCGTTGTCCTGGACGAGTTTGAGGAGGAGTAAATATTCACCACGAAGACACAAAGACACAAAGTTTAGAAATCTCTTCCTTCGTGTCTTCGTGTCTTGGTGGTTAGAACTTAAGGGAGGAGTAAATATTCACCACGAAGACACAAAGACACAAAGTTTAGAAATCTCTTCCTTCGTGTCTTCGTGTCTTGGTGGTTAGAACTTAAGGGAGGGGTATTTTGGGACGAAAGGTACATCCCTACGGCTTTCGGTTGAAGATTTTGCGGGATTGGAAGGCCCGCTGGTACGCCGAGGGCAAGGCCTACCGGGACCTGCTTCAGGAGGACCTGCGCATTCGGGAGTACATAGAGCGGGAACTGGCACCGGCGGGGGTCTCACGCATTGAGATTGAGCGCTTCCCGAATCAGGTGCAGGTGACCATCTGGACCGCGCGCCCGGGCATCGTGATCGGGCGGAAGGGCGGTGCGGTGAAGGTGCTCCGGCAGGACCTGGAGGAGATGACCGGCAAGCGGGTGCACGTGGACGTGCGGGAGGTGGAGCAGCCGGAACTGGATGCTCGCCTGGTGGCCCAGAACATCGTGGCCCAACTGGAACGCCGGATTTCCCACGGCCGGGCGATGAAGCGGGCCATCCAGCAGGCCATGCGGGCTGGCGCCCAGGGGGTCTGGATTATCTGCAAGGGCCGGATTGGGGGCGCCGAAATGGCCCGCCCGGTGGCGATGCGGGAGGGCCGGGTGCCCCGCCAGACCCTGCGCGCCGATATTGACTTCGCCCGCGCCGAGGCCTATACCACCTACGGCCGCATCGGCGTCAAGGTCTGGATTTACAAGGGGGAGGTCCTCTCGGAGGCGAAATCCGAAGTCCCGGAGGAGCAACCGCAGCCGTTTGTAGTGTGAGAGCTGATTTGAAGAAAATTGCAGGCATAGATGTGTTAAACAAGACGCTGGGGCCTGTGCTGGCGTTTCGGTTCTTGACCTTATTCCACCGGGAACCCACCGATTATGTGGAGATTTCCCGGCGTCTGTATGAGGGGCAAACCATTGATGAGTTATTTGAAAGAGCGAAGGGGCTCTGGAAGGGTTGAGGGAAGGATTTGGCAGGCTTGGTAGGCTTGAACGGCTCGGTCAGGTCTCGCTGGCTCCTGAGGCGACCGAGGATAGAGGTGCGGGATGAGAAGGGTTCTGCAGTTCACGGCGGTTATTGAGCGGGAAGGCGACGGGTATGTGGCTACCTGTCCGGAACTGGACGTGGTCAGTCAGGGCGCTACCATTGAAGAGGCACGTCGCAACCTGTTAGAGGCGGTGGAAGGGTTTTTAGAGGTAGCGTCACCCTCAGAAATTCGGCGAAGAATGAAAAAGGGGAAGAGCCATGGAACCAATGCGGGAGCAATACGTGGTGAACGCGAAGGGGAAAAGGGTTGGTGTGATCCTTTCGCTGAGACGGTACCAGCGGTTGCTGGAAGACCTGCATGACCTGGCCGTTGTTGCAGAGCGTCGGGATGAGAAGCCGATGAGTTTGGAGGAAATGAGGCGGCGGCTGAAAGAAAATGGGCTCTTATAGGATTGAATTCAAGCCGTCCGTGTATAAGGATTTTCGTCATTTGCCCAAATCAGTAGTTGAGCGCGCATTAAGGCGCATTGAGGAATTAGGAGAAAACCCCTTTCCTCGGGGTGCTGAGAAACTGGAAGGCGCACAGCAGTTATATAGACTTCGCCTGGGTGATTATCGTATTGTGTACGAGGTGGACACACGAGAGCAGCGAATTACGATAATTTACGTTCGTCATCGTAGGGAAGTGTATCGGGCACTTTAACGACTTGGCAGGAGCGTAATCTATGTTGATGCCGAAACGAGTCAAATACCGCAAACAGATGCGCGGACGGATGAAGGGCCGCGAGAGCCGGGGTACCGAAGTCGCTTTCGGTGAGTACGGCCTGCAGGCGCTGGAGCCGGCCTGGATCACCAGTCGCCAGATTGAGGCCGCGCGGCGGGTCATCGTCCGCTTCGTCCGTCGGCGCGGGAAGTACTGGATTCGGATTTTCCCGGATAAACCGGTCACGGCCAAGCCCGCCGAGACCCGCATGGGCAAAGGCAAGGGCGCCGTGGACCACTGGGTGGCCGTTGTCCGCCCTGGCCGCATCCTCTTTGAACTGGCCGGTCTGCCCGAGGATCAGGCCCGGGAGGCGATGCGGCTGGCGGCCAACAAACTGCCCATCAAATGCCAGTTTGTGACCCGAGAAAAGGTGGTGGGAGAGTAGCATGCGAGCCAGAGAACTCCGTT
>JAPYWT010000117.1 GCA_028276215.1 Thermoflexus sp.
TGCCCACAGGCTGGGCTCAGGTGGATGTGAGCGGCACGGCGGGGAACTGGGCCACCGCCACCGGCACGGTACATCCCTCCGGCTACTCACCGCACAGCGCACCCTACCTGGCCTACTTCAACTCCTGGACTGCCTCCAGCGGTAACTCCACCCGCCTCTACCGCATCACCGGCCTGGACCTGAGCGCGGCCGCTGCCGTCCAACTCTCCTTCTGGATGTTCCACGATACCGGGTACAGCAGCAACGACCGGCTGCAGGTGCAGGTCTCCACGGATGGCGGCACGACCTGGGTGGATGTGGGCGCAGCCATCCCGCGCTACGACGGCTCCACCGGCTGGAAGCAGCACGTGGTGGACCTCTCCGCCTATGCCGGCCAGTCCGATGTGCGCCTCGGCTTCCTGGGCATCAGCGCCTACGGCAACGACGTGCACATTGATGACGTGGTGGTCTCCGCGCCGCCCACGACAGTCTGCCACCGCCCGGTCTACGACCCGCTGTCCAACCGCGTCGTCTACACCGGCCCGCTGCCGCTGGCGACGATGATTGTGCCACCTAAGAACGAAGGCTTTGAGGGCGGTGTGGTGCCTCCCGCTGGCTGGACGGAGCAGATCCAGAATGCCGGGTACAACTGGAGCATCAGCACGCTCTACCGCCACACTGGCACCTATGGCGCCTACGTGCCCTATGACTACAACCAGAACGAGTGGCTGCTCAGCCCGCGGCTGTTGGGCGTTACCGGCGGGATGACGACGAGCCTGTGGTCGGAGGGCAGCATCTACTGGTGCCGCGATACCTATAACAACTGCGACCTCAACGTCTGGCTGGTGGTGAACAGCGTTGGCGGCGGCGACGACGTGCTCCTGGGCAAAGCGGAGAACTCCTGGCCCGCTTCCTGGACCTGGGCGCGCAGCGTCTTCACTCTGCCGGCCACCCTGCCGGCGGGCGACCTGCGTATCGGCTTCCAGTACGTGGGCAACGATGGTGCAGATGTGGGCCTGGACGACATCACTTTGCCTGGGACGCCAGAGTCTCGCATTCTCCCCAGCACGGTCTTCACCCTGACCGTCCGCATCACGGACACGGTGGCGGCGGGCTCCTGGATCACCAACACCGCCTCGCTGGTGGCGGTCCACTCGCTGCCGCAGGAGACCCAGGCGGAGCCGGCGGTCACGGCCAGCGCGCGCACCCACATCGGCGCCGAGGACTTCGCCACCTCCTACAAGGTCGCGCCGGCGCAGGTCACGGCGGGTGACACCTTCGTCTACGAAATCCACGTCATCAACTCCGGCGACAAACTGGCCTATGTCACCCTCAGCGACACTCTGCCTGTCGGCGTCACCTATGTGGACCACTGGTCCTCGCCGCCCAGCCCGTACTTCACCTACGACCCGGTGGGGAACAAGGTGGAGTGGAGCGGCAACATCGGCCCCGGCGACGAGTGGGTCTTCTACGTGGAGGTAGAGGCGGGGACGAATCCGGCCCTGTGGGGCACCACAGTCCGGAACACCGCCGTCATCTCCTGGGACGGCAATGAGATGCCCATCGTCTCGCCGGAGACCCGCATCCTGCCGCCGTACCGGGTCTACCTGCCGCTGACCCTCCGGAACTACGCCAGCCCGTAGTCTGGGGGTAAGGCCCGTCCGCAGTCTGAGGACGTGGTCCCTCCGCTGTCTGGGAGCGGGGCTCGTCCGTTCGGGGGGGGCCGTGGACCTTCACGGCCCCCCCTGTCGTTGCGAGAATGTCGTTGCGAGAATGTCATCGAGGATGTCATTGCGAGGATGTCATTGCGAGCCCGCAGGGCGAAGCAACCCCGCAGGGCGAAGCAATCCCTCTGCCTGTCCGTCATTGCGAGCCGCCGAAGGCGGCGAAGCAATCTCCGGGCTCTGGGGGGATTGCTTCGGCGGCTACCGCCGCCTCGCAATGACATCAGAGTTTCCTGAAGGAGGCAACAATGCGCTGGAAAAACACTCTTCCCACCCTATGGCTGCTCTTCAGCCTGCTGCTGGCCACCTTCCAGCCAGCGGCCCTGGCATCCCCTTCCGACCGCGCCGCTGCGCCAGCGGCGGGCCCCATTCCCTCCTGGGCTTCATCCGGCCCTGCGGTGACTGCCCAGGAAGGAATCCCCATCCGCCTGCGTGCCGGTGCCTTTGACCCCTTGGGGGGCGAGCCGGCCATCCCCACCGGGATGCGCCGGACCCTGACGGCGGGCCAGCCTGGCCTGCGCCTGATCCAGTTCCCCGGCCCCATCCAGGATGAATGGTACCAGGCGATGCTGGCAGCCGGCCTGGAAGTGGTCACCTATATCCCGGACTATGCCTACCTGGTCTGGGGCGACGGGGATGCCGTCGCTCGCCTGGCGGACGCCGCACCTCTGCGCTGGGCCGGCTTCTATCACCCGTACTACGCCCTCCACCCGGCCCTGGCTGACCCAGAGAAACTCCCCGATGAGGTGGATGTCATCGTCCAGGTCTACGCCCGGCCCGATGCCGAAAAGACCGTCCAGGCCATCCTGGGAGAAGCCCTGGCGACGTTCCGGCGGCCCTACAAGGTGCTGGTCTACACCAACCTGGGCATCCGTGTCCCTTCGCAGAAGTTGACCTGGCTGGCATCGCTGCCGGAAGTGGTCAACGTGGAGCCGTATACCCGGCCGGTTCTCCTGGATGAAATTCAAGGTCAGATTATGGCTGGTAATTTGAATGCGGCGGGCACCCAGCCCTCCGGCCCCGGCTACCTGGCCTGGCTCCAATCCCGGGGCTTTTCCACCAACCCCGACGATTATCCCATCATAGACATCACCGATGATGGGATTGATGACGGCGATGCCACTCCGATTCATGCCGACTTTTATGTTCTCGGCAGTACTTCCAACCCGGACCGGCTGGTCTACAACTACAACTGGACCACCGACCTGCTGGCGGATGGGCGGGCTGGACACGGGAACATCAACGCGTCCATCGCCGTTGGCTACAACAACCGGACCGGCTTCCCCTACGAGGACAGCAACGGCTACAACTACGGCCTGGGCATCAACCCCTTCGGTCGGGTGGCTGGCTCCAAGGTGTTCAATAACGCTGGGTCCTGGGACACCACTGCCACTCCCACGGACCTGCTCAACAACACCTATGCCTTAGGCGGGCGCATCAGCAGCAACTCCTGGGGCTATCTGTATTCCGGTGGCGATTACAACGCCGATTCCCAGGAATACGATGCCCGGGTGCGGGATGCCCGGCCGACTGTAACGGGCAATCAGGAGATCATCGTGGTCTTCTCGGCTGGCAACAGTGGCCCTTCTGCCAATTCCGTCAGCCCGCCCAGTACTGCCAAAAACGTCATCGCTGTGGGCGCGGCGGAGAACTACCGCCCCACCTGGACCGACGGTTGCGGTGTGGGTCCTACCGGCGCCGATAGTGCCCAGGACATCGCCGACTTCTCCAGCCGCGGCCCCTGCGACGACAGCCGGGTCAAGCCAGACATTGTGGCCCCGGGCACGCATATCCAGGGTGCGGCCTCGCAGGCCCCTGGCTATGACGGCAGCGGCGTCTGCGACCAGTATATGCCCGCCGGCCAGACGCTCTATGCCGCCTCCTCCGGCACCAGTCACTCCGCCCCTGCGGTGGCCGGTGCCGCTTCTCTGGTCTACACCTGGTATCAGACCCACTACGGCAATGGTCAGCCGCCCAGCCCGGCGATGGTCAAGGCCTATCTGATCAATGCCACCCGCTATATGACCGGAACGTACGCGGGGGGCAATCTCCCCTCCAACTCCCAGGGCTTCGGCGAGGTCTTCCTGGGGATGGCCTTTGATAACACCCCGCGTATCGTGGTGGACCAGAGTCATATCTTTGGTGCCACCGGCGAGGTCTACGAACTTCAGGGTGTGGTGACGGACCCCACGAAGCCCTTCCGCGTCACCCTGGCCTGGAGCGACGCCCCCGGCCCGACGACTGGCAACGCCTACATCAACAATCTGGACCTGGAAGTGGAGATTGGCGGGCAGACCTACCGGGGCAACGTCTTCTCCGGCCCCACCTCCGTCCCCGGCGGCTCCGCTGACCCCCGCAACAATGTGGAGAGCGTCTTCCTGCCCGCCGGACAGGGCGGGATGTTCACCGTACGGGTGCGGGCTGCCAACATCGCGGGCGACGGTGTGCCGGGCAACAGCGACCTCACCGACCAGGACTTCGCCCTGGTGGTCTACAACGGGATGCAGGCATTGGGCTACCTGGACGGCGTGGTCTACGACGGAACTTGGGGCGGCGTGCTTTCGGGCGCCACCGTGCAGGCTGTTACTGGCACCGTCACTTACTCCAGGACCACCGATGCCAGCGGCTATTTCACGATGACGGTCAGTCCCGATACCTACACGGTCTCCGCCTGGAAGTACGGCTACTCCCTCCAGACCATCACCAATGTGACTGTCCCCAGTGATACGGTGGTCACCCTGGCCTTCACGCTCACCCAGACCTCGCTCTATTCACTCACCGGCCAGGTGACCGATGCGACGACCGGGGCCCCGTTATCGGCCACCGTCTCCGTGTACGGCCCCTTCGGGGACCTGGTTGCCCGGACCAGTACGCCGCAGGCTACCGGCCTCTATGCCTTCACCCTCTACGGCGGGCCGTATACCGTCACCGCCCAAGCGCGCCTGCACCAGACCGGCGTGGCGGCGGTGAACCTGACGGCCGACACCGTGCAGAACTTCGCCCTCACCGCGACCACCACCGACGGCATCCTCTGGGGCTATATCACCAGTTTGGAGACGGGCAACCCGGTGGCGGGCGCCACCATCCAGGTGACGCCGGGGATGACCCAGACCACATCCGGCGCCGACGGTTACTATGAGATGCAACTTCCGTCCGGCGTCCCCTACACCGTGACCGTCTCCGCGCCACTCTACAGCACGGTCTCGGAGGGCGGCGTGGTGGTCCCACAGAGCAATCTCCTGCGGAAGGACTATGCGCTGCCCACTGCCCATATGGTGCTCCTCCCCTCCGAGGGCCTCAGCGCCACGCTGCGCATTGGAAAGCAGGTGACCCAGACCCTCACCGTCAGCAACACCGGTTCCGGCGCCCTGGACTTTGAGATCCGCGAGGCCCGCGGTGCGGTCCTCCCCGGCGGCGGCCCCGACCCCTTCGGCTACACCTACCAGGACAGCCGCAGCGCCGACGGCCCTGTCTATGAGTGGATTGACGCCACCGACGGCACGCCGTTGAACCTGACGGATGATGCGGAAACCAACGTGACCCTTCCATTCCCATTCACCTTCTACGGCACTTCCTCCACGGCCATCCGGGTGGGCAACAACGGCGGCCTGCTCTTCAACGCTACCAGCGGTGACCTTCCATACTCCAATAGCCCGCTGGGCAGTGCAAGCGTAAACAACATTATCGTCCCCTTCTGGGACGATATAGACGATGAGACCGGCAATGTGTACTATAAGACCATCGGCACGGCCCCCAACCGGCGCTTTGTCATTGAGTGGTACAATCGTCCGCACTTCAACAATGTTGGCAACGCCACCTTTGAGTTAATCCTCTACGAGGGGACCAACAACATAAAGTTCCAGTACCAGGACGTGGTCTTTGGCGACACTAACTACGACTACGGCGCCAGTGCCACGGTGGGTATCCGCGGGAGCGGGAGCAATTATCTCCAGTACTCCTACAACCAGCCCGTCCTCTCCAATGGTCTGGCGATCTGCTTCCGCTACCCCGGCTCGCCCCCCTGCGACCCGGTGGAGATTCCCTGGGTGGCCGAGGAGCCGGTCAGCGGGACGGTCGCTGCGGGCGATAGCCTGCCGGTCGCGGTGCGCTTCGATGCCACTCCCATAACCCAGACCGGCGTATACACCGGCTTCCTGCTCTTCTACACCAACGACCCCGAGGCCCAGCCCTATGCCAGTTATCCGGTGACGCTGACGGTGCTCCCGCCGTTGCCGGAACTCTCGGTCGCCAAAGCCGCTTCGGCGGATGAGGTGGAGGTCGGCCTGCCGCTGGTCTACACGATCACCGTCACCAACGACGGCGGCGGCCCGGCGACAGGAGTGGTCATCACCGACACGCTCCCGGCCAACACCCTCTTCGCCTGGGCCAGTTCCGGCGGCGTCCTGAACGGCAGCAACATCATCTGGTCCGGCCTGACCGTTCCGGCCCGCTCTTCCCTCCAGGTCTCCTTCGGCGTCACGGTCACCTGTGTCCCCTCCGGCACCCTCATCGTCAACGACGCCTACACTTTCACTGCGACCGACTGGCCCACACCCACAACGGGCCTGCCGGTGACGGTCACGGCCATCGCTGAGGGGGTTACCGCCGATTTCACCTATGGGCCGACGCCGGTTCTGGTTGGGCGGGCGGTGAACTTCACCAACCTGAGCCAGAACGCCACTGCTTATGAATGGGCCTTCGGCGACGGCGGCACCTCCACGGCGGTCAACCCCAGCCACACCTACAGCACTGCCGGGACCTACACGGTGGTGCTGACCGCGACCAGCCTTTGCGATATGGCCGTGACCAGCCGCGAACTCCGGGTAGAGGACTATGCTCTCGCACTGACGCCCGACGCGGCGGCAAAAAGCGGTGATCCCGGCCAGACGGTGACCTACACCCTCTACCTGACCAACACCGGCACGCTGAGCGACGTCTTCCGGCTGAGCCGGGGGAGCACATCCTGGACGACCGCGCTTTCCACCGACACGGTGCGGTTGGATGCGGGTGAGAGGGCTGAGGTGAAGGTGTACGTGACGGTTCCGGCCAATGCGGCGGGGGGTGCTCAGGCCAGCGTGCGGGTGACGGCGCAGTCGCAGAGCGACCCGCGGACGCCGCCGGCCTCCGCGTCGGTGGTGCTGACGACGACGGCGAACAATGTCTACGGAGTGGCGCTGGGGGCGGTGGTGCTGGAGCAGACGGCGCGTCCTGGGGAGGCGGTGACCTACACGCTGCTGGTAACCAACACCGGCAATGTGGCGGACACCATTACGGTCACCCGGACAAACTCTGGCTGGCCGACGGCGTTTTCGTGGACAAGCCAGGCGATCGCGCGGGGTGGGTGGCGGGAGTTGAAGGTGTATGTGACGGTGCCGGAGGGTCCGGGGGTTGGTGCTGAGGATACGGCTGTCATCCGGGCCAGCGGGAGTGGGGGGAATGCGGAGTTGACTCTCACGACCCGCACGCCGGTCTATCGGGTGTACCTGCCGCTGACGGTGCGGAATAGCCCGTAGGCAGACGTCATTGCGAGGCGGCGGCAGGGACGTCGATCCCCTCGGGGCGA
>JAPYWT010000118.1 GCA_028276215.1 Thermoflexus sp.
CATCCGGTGGACCCTGGCAGCCCACCGCAGGTCCGGGCCGTTTGCGCTGGGGTGGGGAAGGTGCTCGTTCCAGAGGTGGAGCATCAGCACGGGCGCGCCGGCGCGCACGAATGTGCCGTCGGAGAGGGAAAGGTCACGCGGCGCCCGCGCCCACTGGAGCCGTACCAGGCACTCCGGGTCGTCGCAGAACTCAAAGACCCCGGTGGCCCGGCAGAGGAACCGGTCAAACGCCCGCACCAGGGCCCGCATCACCGACCGCCGATGAGCAGGATGCCCAGCACCACCAGCAGCGTGCCCAGCCACTGGGTCGGGGAGACGGTCTCCCCGAAAAGCCAGACGGCGGCCAGCACCTGCACGCCGATGACCGCCAGTCCCGTGGTCACGGGAAAGGCCACCGAGAGCGGGATGTAGCGCAGGAGGCCCGTGAGCGTCAGGACGGTGATGAACCCGGATAGATTGCCGATGACCTGCCAGAGGAGGAACCGGCGCCAGTCCGGACTGTGGGCGGAAATCTTGAAACTGGCGTTGGCGATGACGTTGAAGAGCAGGTTGGCCCCGACCAGAGCCACCACGCTCCCCGTCCGGTCTATGGGCAGACTCTGCAGGCGGAGTTTGGGCATTGTCTCCTCCTTGCTACGCGATGGCCGCTGTGGGCAGGGTAAAGGCGACGGTCAGGCCGCCGCCGGGGGTCGGTTCGGCCCAGATGTGGCCGCCGTGGGCCTCCACAATGTGGCGGGCGATGCTCAGGCCCAGGCCACTGCCCCCCGTGGCCCGCTGGCGGGAGGGGTCCCGCCGCCAGAAGCGCTCAAAGAGATGCGGGAGGTCCTCCGGGGGCACGCCCGGCCCGGTGTCGGCGACGGCGACCACCACCTCCCGCCCCCGGTCGGTCAGGCGGACTGTGATGCGGCCCTCCGGCGGGGTGTGCCGGAGCGCGTTGCTCAGCAGATTCCCCATCACCTGGGCCAGCCGGTCCCGGTCCGCCAGGACCAGCGGGATGGCGGCCGGCCGTTCCAGCGCCAGGGAGATACGGTGCTCCTGCGCGGCGGACCGGTGGGCTTCCATCACCTCCTCCAGAAACCCACCCAGGTCCAGTGGCGCTTTGTGGAGGGTCAGTTCTCCAGCGTCGGCCTGGGAGAGCAGGCGGAGGTCCTCCACCAGCCGGGAGAGGGTGCGGACCTGGGCCAGCGCGGCCAGCAGGTTCTCCGGGTTGGGGGGATACACGCCGTCCACCATTGCCTCCAGCGTCCCCTGGAGGACGGTGAGGGGGGTGCGCAGTTCGTGGGCCAGGTCGGCGGTCTGGTTCCGGCGGGCCTCCTGGGCGCGGGCCAGACTCTCCGCCATCTGGTTGAAGGCGCGGGCCAGTTGGGCGACCTCATCGGTGCCGCGGACGGGCGCCCGGGCGGAGAGGTCGCCGCGCGCGATGGCCTGGCTGGCCTGGGTGAGTTGCCGGAGCGGGTGGATGATGGATCGGAAGAGCAGGCCGCCCACGACCAGGGCCACGGCCAGGGAGGCCAGGGCAGCGGCCAGCAGCGCCGCGCGGACGCGGGAGAGGAACGCCTGCTGTTCTGCACTCAGGGCGGGCACCGGCGGGACGGCGTTCGGGAGGATGTACCCCACCACCTCCCCGTTGACCAGTATCTGAATCCCCGCCTGCAGGTCCCGGCGGGTGGCGGTCCCGTGCGGGGCCCCACGCGTATCCGCCACAATTCGGCCCGACGCGTCCGCTACCCGGAAATCCATCGTCCACTGGCCGCCCGCGGGCCCCATCCCCGGGTGCATCATCCGGGCCCGCGGGAGGACCGACAGGGCCTCCTGCAGGCCGTCCCACGAGCCGTAGGCGACGTAGTATTCCGCCAGCGCGACCGATACCCGCTCCCACAGCCCGCCCCGGGCCAGCGCATAGCGGCGAAATTCCTGCTCCGTCGCCCAGCCCATCAGCGCTGCCACCCCGCCGATGGCGACCACGACGACGGCCAGAAAGGCCAGCATCCCCTTCCAGAACAGACTACGCATCACCGACCTCGGGATTCAGCCGATACCCCACCCCCCAGACGGTCAGAATGAAGCGGGGGTTGGCGGGGTCCGGCTCTATCTTACGCCGCAGGTTCTTGATGTGGGCGTCCACCGTCCGCTCGTATCCCTCAAACGCCACGCCCTGAACGGCCTCCAGCAGGTCAGAACGGCGGAAGACCTGTCCTGGAGCGCGCATCATCGTTTCCAGAAGACTGAACTCCGTCGGCGTGAGGTCCACCGGTTTCCCGTAGACGGTCACCGTGTGGGTGGCGCGGTCCAGGGAGATGGGGCCGAACTGGAGGACCGGAGGCGGCGCGGGGGGGCCCTGAACGCGGCGAAGGACCGCCCGGACCCGGGCCACCAGTTCCCGGGGGCTGAAGGGTTTGGTGACGTAGTCGTCGGCGCCCAGTTCCAGGCCCACAATGCGGTCCGTCTCCTCCACGCGGGCGGTGAGCATGATGATGGGGACGTCCCGCTCCCGCCGGATGCGGCGGGTGAACTCCAGCCCGTCCATTTTCGGCATCAGGATGTCCAGAACGATGAGGTCGGGCTGTTCGTGGCGCGCGACATATAGCGCCTGCTCACCGTCGGAAGCGGTGACGACGCGGAAACCGGCCTCCTCCAGGTAGGCCCGCACCAGGCGCAGGATTTGCGGCTCGTCGTCTACGACCAGAATGGTTTGCATACTCCGATTTTCAACCCGAACGGCGGAGATTTTGTGAAGACGACGTGAAGAAATTGTGAATGCGGAGTAACTATTCAGGCTTCCTCACCCCACCCCCGCCGCCTGCGGCGGCACCCCCTCCCCTCTCCTGAACGAAGTTCAGGAGAGGGGAGGGGGTAGCGGCGAAGCCGCTGGGGAAGGGGTGAGGCTAAACAGTTACAATGCGGATTTGTATCACCCGGTCCCGAACATCCGGTCACCCGCGTCGCCCAGGCCGGGGACAATGTAGCCGGCCTCGTTGAGATGGTCATCCACCGCCGCCAGGTAGACCGGGACGTCGGGGTGGGTCTGGGTGAAGCGGTTCAGGCCGGGCCAGGCGGCGATGATGCCCACGAATTTGATCCGGCGGGCGCCCCAGCGCTTCAGGATGTCCACCGCCGCCACGGCCGACCCGCCCGTCGCCAGCATCGGGTCCAGCACCAGGCAGACGTCCACCGTCGGGCTGACGGGGAGGCGGGAGTAGTACTCCACGGGCTGGAGGGTCCGCTCGTCGCGGGAGAGGCCGATGTGCCAGACCTCGGCCCCGGGCAACATTTGCCAGGCGCCCTCCACCATGACCAGGCCCGCCCGCAGAATGGGCACCAGTCCAACTTTCTCCAGCAGACGTCGCCCCTCCGCGCGGCCCAGGGGGGTCTGGACCAGGATGGGCTCGGTTTGCAGGTCGGCGGTTGCCTCGTAGACCAGAAGAATGGAAATTTCCCGCACGAGTTCACGGAACTTTTTGGGATCGGTGCGCTCGTCCCGCAGGAGCGCCAGTTTGTGCTGGACCAGCGGATGGGTGGAAAGGAAAACCTGAGCCATTCTGCCTCCGGATGGGTGAGGGTGGGAATCAGTATACCTCATTTGTGCAGA
The DNA here is from genome assembly GCA_028276215.1 of Thermoflexus sp. Classification (GTDB taxonomy): domain Bacteria; phylum Chloroflexota; class Anaerolineae; order B4-G1; family DUEL01; genus SpSt-77. The sequence goes on from JAPYWT010000118.1 coordinate 3,590, forward strand.
TTGACAAACCTATTTCCTGCGCAGTCCCCTGCGGGTGGCCCGTGCCCATCCCAGCGGGAATTCTTCTACCGTCACCAGTACCCATCCGGAAAGGTCAGGGCCGGGAATGGTCTCCCCGCGCAGAAAAGATGGGAGGTCGGGGTCGTTGAGTTCCAGTCGGTGAACCGTCCGGGCGGCCTCGGGCCGGATCCCCATTGCCAGGGCGCGGGAGGGCACGAAGGCCGTCCCCTCTATCTGCCCCAACAACCATCCCGGACGAAACACCCTCAGGCCTTCCCACATTTCGGGTGGGACGACGGCGTGGTACAGGTGATTCCCCAGAACCAGCAGGCCCTCGTCGGGTGGTGGGTCCTGCAGGGCCTGCCGGACGAATTCGTTATAAAGAGCGCGCGCCCGGCCCGGGAGACGGGTACGGGGCCGGGGGCGGCGAGGGTGTTCGTCCCCGTCGCGACGGAGGAGGGCGTAGAAGTGGCCCCGACCCGGGCCCCGGTGGGGCCAGAGTCGGATGGCGCGTCTCAGTCGGAGGTCCGTCTCGCCGACCCATTCCGGGTGCCCGGTATCCCCGGGTGGGCTGACGGGGGCCGTTTGGGGGACGTCCACCACCTCAAAGTCGGGGTGAGCGCGCAGGAAGTGGCCGATGACGCCTTCGTTTTCTTCGGGGGCGAAGGTGCAGGTGGCGTAGAGCAGATAGCCGCCGGGACGGACCATCCGGGCGGCATTTTCCAGGATGGCCGATTGCCGCCGGGCGCATCCCCGTATGGCCTCCTCGCTCCAGTCCCGCGCGGCGGCTTCCTCCCTGCCGAACATCCCCTCGCCGGAGCAGGGGGCATCCACCAGGACCCGGTCAAAGAGCCCTTCCCAGCGCGCGGCCAGGCGTTCGGGCGTCTCGTTCAGAACCATCGCGTTGGTGACGCCGCACCGGTCCAGGTTCTCCGCCAGGGCGCGCACGCGGCGGGGGTGGATTTCGTTGGCGACCAGGACACCCCGGTTCTGCATCCGCGCGGCCAGGTGGGTGGTTTTCCCGCCGGGCGCGGCACAGAGGTCCAGCACCCACTCGCCGGGCTGGGGGGAGAGGAGAGGGGCAGCCAGCATGGCGGAAGGGTCCTGGAGGTAATAAAGGCCCGCTTCGTGGTAGGGGTGGGTGCCGGGGCGGGCCGTCGCTTCGGGGACGATGAAGCCTTCCGGGCACCAGGGGACCGGCTGCAGGGGGAATGGGGAGCGGGCCAGGAAATCTGCGGGCGAAATCTTCAGCGGGTTGACCCGCAGGCCGAGGGCAGGCGGGGCCTGCAGGGCTTCCAGAAAGGCGGGAAACTCCGGCCCCAACCACGCGGCCATCCGCTGGAGGAAGAGGGAAGGAAATGGCATGCCCGCTACTTCCGGAGGGGGCAGGTTATATCCACCCCAGGATGACGCCGAACACAGGATGCTCGCAATGTTCACTTCCACTATGGAGAGTAGGCAGGGGTGCCCGTATCGCCTTCTCGCCGCCATGGATTATACCACAGGACCCACGCCGCTGCATGGGAATACATTTGGAGGACAACTGCGAGCAGTTGTCCTACAACTTTTCGGTTGCGGTTTCCGGCGCGTGTGGTAAAATATGTTTCTGTCAGGTGGACGGATGAATCCTGGAGGACCCCATGCCTGTCTCAAACGAAGAGTTGCGGAATCGCCTTCTACAAGAACGCGCGTACCTTCTGGAACAGTTGACACGTTCGGGTGAAAACGAGTATCGCGGAGCCGGCTACGGAAACCACATCGCCGATGATGCCACGGAGACGTTTGAGCAGGCCAAAGAGGTCTCCCTGCAGCGAAACGAGACCTCTTTGCTCTGGCTGGTAGACCATGCCCTGGAGAAGTTTGAACTGGGCACGTACGGCATCTGCGAGGCATGTGGCGCCCCCATTGATCGGGCTCGCTTAAAGGCCCTGCCCTATGCCCTCTACTGCCTGGATTGCCAGGCCCAGATAGAGCAGCGCCGGTAGGGAGGAACTTTCGGGGACGGCCCACGGGGGTGTTTTGTTGTCCGGCCTCAAAAACCCGATTTTACCCGCTGTTGCCGGAACGATTCTTGCCCTGGACCAACTCAGCAAGTCCTGGGTGGTCGCCCATATGAGTTTTGGGGAGTCCAGGGAAGTGGCCTCATGGCTGGCCCCCCTGTTTTCTCTGACATACGTCACCAATACCGGCATCGTTTTCGGCCTTTTCCAGGGCATGGGCGATGTCCTCCTTATTGTAGTTTTGATTGCGATCAGCGCGATTTTCCTCTACTATCGCCATCTCCCATCGGGCCCGATACCCCTGCATATCGCCCTGGGCCTGCAACTGGGCGGTGCCCTGGGCAACCTGGTGGACCGACTGGTGCGCGGCGCGGTGGTGGATTTTATAGACCTGAACTTCTGGCCCCTCCACCACTGGCCCATTTTTAATCTGGCCGATGCCAGTATTGTGGCGGGAGTCGTTCTGCTACTGCTGGTGATGTTGACGGAAAAAGACCGCCAGCCCGCATCCGCACCTGAGGAGGGCAGGGGACTGGAGGGCCCCGAAGCCGCAGAATGACCCTTCCGGTAGAACCTTTGTCTGAAGAAACCTCTTTCGTTCTGCCTCCGGAGGAAGCGGGGGAGCGGCTGGACCGGGCACTGGCGGCCCGATTCCCGCAACTCAGCCGGGCCCAACTCCAGCGGCTGATCCGTTCTGGCGCCATCACCGTCAACGATGCTGTGGTCCGACCGGCCTATCGGCTCACCCCGGGTGACCGGATCACGGTGACGTTTCCGGAGGAACCGACTGTCCGCCCTGAATCCCTCCCGCTGGACATTGTTTATGAGGACGAATACCTGCTGGTGGTAAACAAACCGGCGGGAATGGTCGTCCATCCGGCAGCGCGCATCGTCAGCGGCACACTGGTCAACGCCCTGCTGGCTCACTGCCCCCAGGTGGCCGACGTGGGCGGTCCGGACCGGGCGGGCATCGTCCACCGGCTGGACCGGGAGACATCGGGGCTCATTGTGGTCGCGAAGAATCCAGAGGCCCACGCGGCTCTCCAGAGGCAGTTTAAGCGCCGCCTGGTCCGCAAAACCTACGTCGCGCTGGTGGAGGGTCAGGTGCAGCCCCGCGAGGGCATCATTGAGGTCCCCATCGGGCGGGACCCGAAAGACCGGACCCGCATGGCCGTTTCCCGGACGGGCCGTCCGGCGGTGACGCAGTATCGGGTCGTGGAGGTCTTCCCCCAGTACACGTTGCTGGAGGTCCGCCCCCACACCGGGCGGACGCATCAGATACGGGTGCATCTGGCCTGGCTGGGCTACCCCGTAGTGGGAGACCGCGTCTACGGGCGACGCCGCCAGACGTTACTGCCGGACCGCCATTTCCTTCATGCCCGTGAACTGGCCTTCACCCATCCGGTCACCGGCGAGAAACTGGTCCTTTCTGCCCCGCTTCCACCGGAACTGACGGCTCTGCTGAACCAGTTGCGGCGAGAGAAAGGTACACGGTAAACGGAGGCCAATCGTTTCTATGTCGGATGACCTGCTCCAACGGGTTGTTCCGCCCCCCGAGCCGGCAGGGCCGGGCTTCCGATTGCGGGCCGCCCGGGAGGCCCGCGGGCTTTCCTACCAGGACGTGGAGGCCGCCACCCGCATCCGTACCCGCTATCTGGAGGCCCT
>JAPYWT010000172.1 GCA_028276215.1 Thermoflexus sp.
CTCCCACAAGGTGGGAGAGGGGGAGGGGGTTGGGGGTGGGGGTGAGGGCACACCGCCCACGCCAGCCAGGCATAGAAGAGCGGCGCGAAGGAGAGAAAGTAGCGCGCCTCCACCCGCGGAGTGTAAAAGAGCATCCTCGGCTGGGTGACCAGCCAGACCATCAGCGGCGGGATGAGCGTCCCCAACAGGAGCAGCCATAACCCCTCAGCCGTCCGGCGCGCGGTTCCCGCCCGCCGCGCGCGGATGACCAGAGAGACCGTCCCCCAGAGAAGGACCACCCCCACGACCAGAACCGCGCCCAGGTAGCGCTCCACGTAGGTGGAGATGCCCAGCGTCAGGAGCACCCCGTCCAGCAGGAAAGCGAATCCCGGCGATACCGGCTCCTGCACCACCGACCATGAGCGCATGCGGGGGAGGGCCAGGGCCAGCCAGGGGGCCCAGAGGGCCAGCGCCACGCCCTGGGCCAGCAACCACCGCCGCCATAGCGCCCACCGGTCCGCCCGCCGCAGGCCCACGACGAAGACATAGAGGTTCTGCACGACCAGCAGCAAGGCTGAGAAGTAGAGGGTGTAGAGCGCCGCGACGGTTGCCAAGACCCACCCCACGTAGGGGCAACCCCTGCGGTTGCGCCCTTGCGGCTGCCCTGGGGCAGGATGTAGGGGCAACCCTTGCAGTTGCCCCCCTTGCGGTTGCCCCCTTTGCGGTTGTCCCCCGTTGGTGTTGCCTGAAACGATTCGGGCCAGGAAGTAGAACGACAGCGTTGCGCCCAGCGCGGCCAGGGCGTACATCCGCATCTCCTGCGACCACCAGACGTGGAAGCGGGAGAGGGCCAGCAGCCAGAGCGCGGCCGCGCCGACGGCTCGTCCTCCCAACCGACAACCCAACGGGACCATCGCGGCGACGGTGAGCATGGCCACCATGACCGTCAGGTATCGGGCCGCGAATTCACTCTCCCCCGCCAGCCGGACCCAGGGCCAGAGCAGCCAGAAGTAGAGGGGCGGGTGGACATCCCCCGCCGTCCACAGCGTCGTCCCCACGAAACTGTGGCGGACGGCCCAGATCGCCAGCCCCTCGTCCCACCAGATGTTCTGGTCGCCCAGACGATAGACCCGGAGGGCGAAAGCAACCCATAACCCGGCCAGCAGGAGCCAGTAATAGCGTTTCATCCCCAATCTACGCTTCACGTTTCACGTTTCACGTATCACGTTTCACGTTTCACGTATCACGTATTCCGGTTTTGCATCCCCGGCATTCTGGTCTATAATTCCAGTTGCCGACCGAAAAATCCCCCAGGAGGTCAAGCATGTTGCGACCCTTTGACCCCACATTGCCCCTCCCGCCCCAGGCGGCGGGGTGGGATGAGAACCTGCGCTTTGCCTACACCGAAGTGGATGCCTTCTGGCTGACCCGCTGGACCCCGGAGACGGGCTGGGAACCGGGCCGCCTCTACGAACACCGGGGAGCAACCCTGGAACTCTCCCCTGGCGCGAACGTGCTGTACTACGGTCAGGGCGTCTTTGAGGGAATGAAAGCCCGCCGGACCCGGGCCGGGAAAATCGTCCTTTTCCGGCCACGGGACAACGCCCGCCGCCTGCGGGCCTCGGCCGCCCGCCTGGCAATGGAGCCGCCTCCGGTAGACCTGTTCATGGAAGCCGTGACCGCTGTGGTTCGGGCCAACGCCCGCTGGGTCCCCGCGCCCGAAAAGGGCAGTTTCTACCTCCGTCCGGTTCTCATCGGCACGGAACCCGTTCTGGGCGTCCGGCCCTCCCAGGAATACCTGTTCTACGTCTTCGGGTGCCCGGTGGGCCCCTATATGGGTGGAGACCGGCTCATTGTCCTCTCCGGCGTCCACCGCTCCGCCCCCTATGGTACCGGTGCGGCAAAAGCCGCAGGCAACTACGCCGCCTGTCTCCGCCCCCAGAAAATCGCCAGAGAACTGGGCTACGTGGACGCCCTGTATCTGGACGCCCGGGAGGACCGGTACATTGAAGAACTGACCGGCGCCAACTTTTTCGCCATTTTAAGGGACGGCACCCTGGTCACCCCGGCGCTGGGCTCCATCCTGCCCGGCATCACCCGGGATTCCATCCTCACCATCGCCCGCGAGGCCTTCGGCTGGATCGCCGTGGAGCGGAAACTGTCCATAGACGAAGTCCTCAGCGACGCCGTAGAGGCCTTCTACGTGGGCACCGCCGCGGTCCTCTCCCCGGTCACTGTCATCCACTACCAGGGAGCAGACCACCCCATCGGCGATGGCAAACCCGGCCCCCGGGCAAGGATGCTTCGTCAGGCATTAGACGAAATTCAACTGCAGGAACGACCCGACCCCTGGGGCTGGGTCGTAGAAGTGGCCTGAAACAAAAACTCCCGTCCCCGAAGGGACGGGGGTTTTTTCTCCCGCGGTACCACCCTTCTTGCCCCACGCCAGCAACAGGGGCCCCTCTGTCGGCGACTCGCGATCGCCGCGTCCCGATAACGGAGGACGACTCCGGCCGAGTCTACTGGATGCCCACAGGCTCAAGCCTGTGCTACATCGTTCGGTCGGCGGCTCCGGAGGGATTTTCGGCCCGGCTCCCGCGCCCGGCTCTCACCTCTTCCGGACTCTCTGGAGCGGTACCCCGCGCCTACTCGTCTCCATCGTCGCCTTTTCCCAAATTCGTTTTTCTTATACCACAACCGGCACAATTTGTCAACATGCCCCCACCCCCTACACTTGACATTCCGGATATATCGGTTATAATTGTAAATGAGAATCATTTGCAACAACAAAGAGCAACATTCCTTGCAGACCCTGCTGTGAGAACATGAACGTGGAAGCCAGCCCCCTCATTGCTGCCCTCCAGGCCAGCGGTCACCGCATCACCCGCCAGCGGCGGGTCGTCCTGGAGGTGCTGGAAGAAAGCCGGGAACACCTGGACGCCGAGAGCCTGTATCAGAAGGCCCGTCAGCGGGCCCCTCGCATCAGTCTGGCGACCGTCTACCGCACCGTCGCCGTTCTGAAGCAGATGGGGCTGGTTGCCGAATACTCCCTGGGAGAGGAGCATGGACATTTTGAGACCGTTCCGGAGACACCGCACTACCACTTTACCTGTCTCGGCTGCGGGCAGGTGGTGGAGTTTGATGCCCCGCAGGTGGCCCTGGCGATTCAAGAACTGGCGGAACGGGAGGGCCTGGAAGTCCGCGCGGTCCAGTTCTCCCTCACCGGCTATTGCGCCCGCTGCCGCGCCGGAGGACGAAATGAGCGGTAAGCCAGCCCCCCTTTCTCCCGACTCCGTTCCGCTGAGCGCGCTGCGGGCCGGGGAGGTGGGGATCATTGCCACCCTCTCCGGTGGGCACAACCTGCGCAGCCGGATGCTCACCCTGGGCCTCACCCCTGGCGCCGAGGTGACCGTCCTGCAGAACTACGGGCGCGGCCCGATGATTGTCCGGGTGCGGGACGCCCGGGTGGCACTGGGACGGGGCGAGGCCGAGAAAGTCCTGGTCCGACGGAGAGCCGAATGAGCGTCCGCACTGTCCCGGAGACGGTGGCTCCGCCAGTCGTCGGGGAGCGCCCCATCCTGGTCGCGCTGGCAGGCCAGCCCAACGTGGGCAAGTCCACCCTCTTCAACCTCCTCACCGGCCTCCACCAGCACGTGGGCAACTGGCCCGGCAAGACGGTGGAGCGCAAGGAGGGGCATTTCACCTTCAACGGCGCCTCCTACCGGCTGGTGGACCTCCCCGGCACCTACAGCCTGACGGCCAACTCACCGGAGGAACTGATCGCCCGGGAGTTCATTCTGCGGGAGCGGCCCGATGTGGTCGTGGCAGTGGTGGATGCGGCGACACTGGAGCGGAGCCTTTACCTGGTTGCAGAACTCCTGCCGCTCCCGGCGCCCGTCATCGTCGCCCTGAATATGATGGACGTCGCCCGACAGGAGGGCATCCAGATAGAGCCGGAGGTCTTGCAGGCCGCGCTGGGGGTGCCGGTGGTCCCGATGTCGGCGACGCACGGGGTGGGCGTGCCGGAGTTGTTGGAGACGGTGGAGCGGATGGCGCGCGGCGAACTCCCCTACACCCCGCGCCTTCCCCAGATTCGCCCCGACCACCGGGAAGTGCTGGAGACCCTGGAGGAGCGCATCGCCGGATACGTTCCGGAGCCGTACCCCCGGGAGTGGGTGGCGCTGAAGTTGCTGGAGGGGGATACGGAGGTGACCCAGATGATGCGCGCCGCGCTGCCCCTGGAGCGCTGGGAAGAGGTCCACGCGGTCCTGCGGGCCCACGATGACGCGCAGGTGGCGGTCGCCAGCGGGCGGTACGAGTGGATTGGCCGGATGGTGCGCGCCGCCGTCACCCGCCCGCGCCTCGGGCAGATTGGGCTGACGGAGCGGCTGGACCGCTGGGCCACCCACCCCGTCTGGGGGCTGGTCATCCTGGCGTCCATCCTGGGGCTGGTCTTCTGGCTGACGTACACCGTCGGCGCGCCGCTGCAGGGATGGCTGGAGAAGGGGATCGGTGCCCTGGCGGAGGGAGTGCGCGGCCTGCTGACCGGCGCGCCGGCCTGGCTCTCCGGCCTCCTGGCCGACGGCGTCATCGGCGGGGCCGGGGCTGTCCTCACCTTCCTCCCTATCCTGGTCATTTTCTTCGCCGCGATGGCTTTCCTGGAGGACGTGGGCTACATGGCCCGCGCGGCCTACGTCATGGACGGCCTGATGCACCTCATCGGACTGCACGGCAAATCGTTCCTTCCCCTCTTCCTGGGCTTCGGATGCAACGTCCCGGCCATCCTGGGAACCCGGGTGATTGAATCCCGCCGGGCGCGCTTGCTGACCATCCTGCTGGCCCCGCTGGTCCCGTGTACAGCACGGATGGCGGTCATCGTCTTCCTGGCCCCGGCCTTTTTCGGCCCGGCGGCCCCTCTGGTCTCCTGGGGACTGGTGCTCCTCTCCCTGGGCGTGCTGGCGCTCACGGGAATCGTGCTGAACCGGGTCCTCTTCCGGGGCCGCCGGTCGGCCTTCATTATGGAACTGCCCCTCTACCACCTCCCGAACTGGCGCACCATCGGCCTCTCCGTCTGGCAGCGGAGCCTTTCTTTCGTCCGCAAGGCCGGGACGGTCATTCTGGCAGTCTCCGTGGTCATCTGGGCTCTCTCCACCCTGCCCGGCGGGAGCGCTGGGGAGAGTTATCTGGTCCGGTTGGGGAAGTTCCTGGAGCCGGCAGGCCGCCTGATGGGGCTGGACTGGCGGCTGACAGTGGCGCTCCTGAGCAGTTTCGTAGCCAAAGAGAACTCTATCGCTACCCTGGGCGTGCTCTTCCGGGCCGGGGAGGAGGGGCTGGCGGGCATGCTGGCCGCGACCTATTCGCCCCTCGTCGCGCTGGCCTATCTGGTAGTGCAGACGCTGTTTATCCCCTGTGCAGCGACGGTGGGGGCCATCCGCCAGGAGACGGCTTCGTGGCGCTGGACGCTGTTCAGCGTGGGGTTGCTGCTGGTGATTTCTCTGCTGGCGGGGATGGTGGTCTTCCAGGTCGGCGCATGGGTGGCGAAGGGAGTTTGAGGGCGGCGGCCTTCAAATGAACGGTATGCTGGAGCGGTTGCTGGAGATTCTGCGGGCCGGGGGCACCCACCGGGTGTCCGACCTGGCCCGCGCGCTGGATACGACGCCCGCGCTGGTGGAGATGATGCTGGAAGACCTCTCCCGCGCCGGGTATGTGAAACCGGTCGCCACCTGCACGGAAGCCTGTGCCTCCTGCCCGCTGGCCGATTCCTGCATCTCTACTCAACCAGGGAAAGCCTGGACGCTGAATCCTGACTGACAAAACGGCGACGGCGTTGTAACTACCTACCTCCGGCGAGGAGGTGGACCGGCTGATGGGCGAACAGCGCACGCAGCATCGCATAGACGTTTCGCTCCTGCTTGCGGCAGGTGGAAATG
>JAPYWT010000120.1 GCA_028276215.1 Thermoflexus sp.
GCAAAGGGGGGTGAGGGGCCAGGAAGATTTGGAGATCAGAAAGTGTTAACCAATTCTGAACCATCCCGGAAGATGAGAGGATAGGGTTGATTTGGCATTCTGCCAGCAGGGTGTATAATTTCCAGATGATGGTCACCTGACTTCTTGCACACGACGTAAACGTGATGAAAGGAGCTTATGGATAAACCAACCGAGCAAAGGGTGATAGAAATTCTGGAGACCGACCCCGACTTCTACGTCCCCATCAAGAAACTCTGGCTGATGCTGCAGGGGGAGGGGTTGGCGCTGGACCTGGAACTGGACGAGTTCCGGGCCCAACTGGAGGCGGACGACCGCTTTGAGATAGAGGACTTTGACGACTCCCTGCCGGGCGAACCCGAGGAAGTCGCCGAGATAGAGCAGGAACTGGAGGCGCTGGGGTTCTTCGGCGGCCCCCGGGTGAAACTGGCCAGCCGGGAGATGACCGCCGAGGACATTATGGCCGGTCTCCTGCGCAGCCTGCAGCGGATGAACGAGGCGCTGCGCGGCGCCTGGGAGACCCGCCCCGAGGGGGATTGGGAGACCGAGGGGGAGTTGCTGGACGCACTGGCCATCGGCCAGGAAATGGAGGAGGAAATCCGGCAAATCATAGAAGAGCGGCGCTGGGAGAACGAGGCGCCGGATAACGGAGAGGGGAGCGGATGAGGACGTGCCAGGCACTTCCGAAGTGCCTGGCACGTTCCCGTTTATCTAACACTTCTGGAGGCATCATGAACCGCCAACTCCGCTGGAAAGACCACGTCCTCATCAACATCTACTGGCTGGGGCTGAACGTCGCCTCGGGGACCATCACCCCGGTCCTCCTGCCCTATCTGGTGGCCCTCTTCGTCCCGCCAGAGCAGAAGAACACCTACCTGGGGCTGGTGCGGGTCATCGGTCTGGCGGTGGCCATGCTGGTCCAGCCGATGGCGGGCATGTTCAGCGACCGCAATCCCTCCCGCTGGGGCCGCCGTCGCCCGTACATCTTCGCCGGGACGGTGCTGGACCTGGTCTTCCTGGCCATCGTCGGCGCGTCGCCTCTGTTCATCGGGTCCGCGCTGGACGGATTCTTCCTCCCCACCCTGGGCATCACCACCGCCCTCTTCGTCCTGATTGTGGGCATTGTCCTCCTGCAGATTTCCTCCAACATCGCCCACGGCGCCCTGCAGGGCCTCATCCCCGACCTGGTCCCGGAGGACCAGCGGGGCCGCTCCTCCGGCGTCAAGGCGGTCATGGAACTCCTGCCCGTCTTCCTGGTCATCGTCGTCGGGCCACTGGTGGACCGGGGGCTGGTCTGGCTGGTGGTGGGCTTTGTGGGGCTGGCCCTGCTGGCGACCATGCTGGCGACGGTGCTGGGCGTGCGGGAGGAGCCGCTGCGGGAGAAGCCGACCGGGCCGGTGGGCGAGGGGGTCTGGCGGCTGGTTGCGCTGACGGCCATTTTCGTCGGGGTCACCCGCGCGGCCCTCTGGCTGGTGAACGCGGCCGGCGCCGCGACATCCGGGGCCGCGCTGGGGAGTCGGGTGGCCGTGGGCGTCCTGGTCGGCCTGGTCGCCATGGCCGGCTCCATCTTCCTGGGCGTCTACTTCGGCGCGTGGGTCGGCATCGGGCGGGAGGCCCCCCGCCAGACTTCCTTCATCTGGTGGGTGGTCAACCGGCTGATGTTCCTGGCGGCGGTCGGCTCGGTGCAGGGCTTTGCCCAGTACTTCCTGCGGGACGTCCTCCACATCCCCAACGCGGCCACGATGACGACGATTCTCCTGGCCGTGGTGGCGGTCTTCCTGCTCCCGGCGGCGCTGTACGGCGGCTACCTGGCGGACCGTATCGGGCGCCGGCGGCTGGTGGCCCTCTCGGGGCTGGTGGCCGGCGCGGGCACGGTCCTGCTCCTTTTCTCCCACAACATCCCGCTGGTCCTGCTCAGCGGCTGTATCATCGGCCTGGGGACGGGGATTTTCTACGCCTCCAACTGGGCGCTGGGGACGGACCTGGCCCCCTCGGCGGAGGCGGGGCGGTACCTGGGCATCTCCAATCTGGCGGGAGCCGGAGCGGGGATTGTGGGCGCGGGCATTGGCGGGCCGATGGCCGACTACTTCAATGCCCTTCAGCCGGGGCTGGGGTACCTGGTCATCTTCGCCGTCTACGCGGCGCTGTTCTTCATCTCCGTTCTGGCCCTGAGCCGGGTGCGGGCGGGGCGGTAGGAGAAACAGACGTGCCAGGCACTTTGAGAAGTGCCTGGCACGTTCACCTCTCCAGAAACTCCCGGACGGCCGCCCCCACCTCCGCCGGGCGCTCCATCGGCACCATGTGCCCGGCCTCCGGGATGACGACGAAGCGGGCATGGGGGAGCAACCGTTCCATCCGCTTCTGGGCCTGGGGGAAGAACGTCCGGGAGTGCTCCCCCCGAACCACCAGCGTCGGGGCGCGCAGGCGGGGGATGACCCGCCAGACGTCGGTGGGGACCGTGGAGAAGATGCGTGCCTCCCACTCCGGCGGATAGACCAGTTCCACGCCGCCGTCGGGCCGCTCCCGGGTGCCGGCCTCCACGTAGGCCCAGAGGCTTTCATCCGGCCAGTTGGCGAAGAAGGGTTTGGTCCGGAAGTACTTGTAGCAGGACTGCCGGTCCGGCCAGGTCCGCCGACGGTTCAGGGCCCCCCGGACCAGCGAAGGGCGCGGCGTCAGGCCGAACCAGCGCATGACCTGGGCCAGCCGCAGCCAGTGGGGCGGCAGGATGACCGGGTCTATCAGGACGACGGCCCGGAAGAGGTCGGGGCGGTCCACGGCGGCCCAGAGGGTCATCACGCCCCCCATGGAGTGGCCGACGCCGATGATTCCCCGCAACCCCAGCCCGTCCAGTCCCCGAATCAGGTCGTCGGCCAGGGGGCGCCAGCCGGAGACCTCTTCGGGACGGCTGCCGGGCCAGAGCGGCCGCGCCGGCAGGCCGATGACCCGGTAGCGGTCGGTGAGGGTCGCCGCCAGCGGGCGGTAGGTGCCCGGCGGGAAGCCGTTGGCATGGGCGATGTGCAGGACGGGGCCGTCCCCCCCGAATTCGTAGACGTCTGTCATGGTCCTCCGGTGCTCTGGTGATGCTTCCACTGGCAGTACTCGTCGCAGGATTCCATTGGTATCGGTGGTGAAGCGGGTCCGGTCACCCTGTAAATCAGAAACAGCGGCCGAAGGCTCCGTTCCGCCACACGGCCCACCTCTTGAAGTTGCATCCCCCTTTCCGCCGCCAGCGTCTCCAGCGCTTCCACCCGTCCCCGGAAAACCGTGTCCCCCGGTGTGTGAGCCACATACAGCGTGCTGGGGTCCTCCAGAAAGGGCCGGACCCATTCGGCAAACCCCGGATCAGGCCTGTCCAGATGCTCGTATCCGAAGACCTCCCGCGGCGCCACCCGTCCGACGGTGAGAAAGCGCACCGGCGCGTCTATCCCCCAGTCCAGCGCGACGACCGGCCCGGCGGCGTTCTCCTCCAGAACCGCGGCCAGGTCGTAGACCGCGCTGGAGTGGGCGGAATGGCCTCCCGTTCGGGCCAGCGCCTGATGGTACCGGACGGTCGTCCGGAGGTCGCCCCCGGCCCAGAGGAGGGCCATGAGAAGGGGGACCGCCACGAGCATTCTCCGGACCCGGCCTGTCCCCAGGCGGCCCGCCGCCCCCACCACCAGCCCCGCCGCCAGGGGAATCAGCGGCACCGCCAGCGCGTAGTGGGTGATGAAGAGGTCGCTCACGGTGAACGCGCTCTGGGCCACAATCAGCAGCAGCAGGGCGACCGGCAACAGATGGGCCCACCGGCGGGTCCGGAAACCCAGCCCAATCCCCAGCAGGACGGTTCCGGCGGCCAGGTACGGCGCCCACGGGTTGGCAAAAATGCCCCCCAGGTACCAGAAGTGGTCCCCCCGCAGCAGGGGCCACAACTGGCCCAGCCGGACAGCCAGATTGGGGATGTAGGCCCGGTTATTCACCCCGTAGTACGACTCTCCCAGGTTGCCCAGGACCGAGGCCAGTGTGCCGCCGGTCTGCAGGTTGAAGATGATCAGCGGCAGCAGGGGCAGGAGGAAGAGCACGAAAGACACGAAAGACACGAAAGGCGCGAAAAACGCGAAAGGCGCGGGGGGCTTTCTTCGCACTGGGGGAAGGAGTCGGGCGACGGCGGCAGTCACGAGCATCGCCCCGATGGCCCAGAGGAAGAGCAGTTTGGCGTAGAGGCCCAGGCCCCAGAAGAGCGCGGTCAGGTAGAGGTCGGCGGGACGGCCTTTCCGCCACCAGCGCAGGCCGGTCAGCAGGCTCGCCATAAAGAAGAGCGCGGTCAGGTTGGTGACAAAGATGCCCTGGCGGCTCCAGAACACAAAGGTGGGGCTGACGGCCAGCAGAAGGGCCGCGACGTGGGCCGCCAGCGGGCCGCCCAGGAGCCGCGCGACCCGCCAGGTCAGCAGCAGCGTCAGCCCGCCGGTGAGGAGCGGCAGCCACCGCAGCGCAACGACGTTCACCCCACCCAGCGCCAGAAACGGTATCGCCAGATAGACGTTCAGCGCGCCGATGTAGTCCTGCACCATTAGGGGCAACCGCCAGGGGCCCAGCGCGACCGTCGCGTCCCGGAACGCCGTCACCGGCTGACCGGTCAGCAACTGCATGGCGTTCAGGCCCGCTTCTTTCGCCTCGTCGTAGTGGAGCCCCGGCAGGGATAACTGATGGGCGCCCAGGGCCAGGAAGAGGAGGAAGATGGGGAGTAGGGAGTAGGAAGTAGGGAGTAGGGGGGTGGACCGGTCGGGTGATTTAGAACCGACGGGCTTCATCAGTTCGTGCTCCGTACTCTGTGCTCCGTGCTCCGTGTGCCGTGTGCCCTGCGCCCTGCGCCCTGCGACGTGTGCCCTGCGACCTGCCCCCTGCGACCTGCGACCTGCGCCCTGCCCCCTGCGCCCTGCGCCCTGCCCCCTGCGACCTGCGCCCTGCGACCCTGCTCCCCGTCAATACGCCCCTTCCCCCAGCAACACCTTCGGAATGGTGCGCATCAGGATTTTGAAGTCCAGCCAGAGGGACCAGTTCTCAATGTAGTAGATGTCCAGAAGTACCATTTCGTCAAAGGAGAGGCGGCTGCGGCCGCTGACCTGCCAGAGACCGGTCATCCCCGGCGGGGCCTCCAGCCGCTTCTTGTGCCACTCCTGGTACTTCTCCACTTCCGCCGGAATGGGCGGGCGCGGGCCGACCAGGCTCATCTCCCCCCGCAGGACATTCACCAACTGGGGCAACTCGTCCAGGCTGAGGCGGCGCAGAATCCGGCCGACGCGCGTCAGCCGGGGGTCGTCCCGAATCTTGAAGATGGGGCCGTCGGCCTCGTTCAGGTCCGCCAGCATGTCCTGCTGCTCCTCGGCCCCCACGTGCATGGAGCGGAACTTGTACATCTCAAAATGGCGTCCCCGCAGCCCCACCCGCGTCTGGCGGAAGATGATGGGGCCGGGGCTATCCAGCCGGATGGCCAGCGCGATGAGCAGGAACAGCGGGGCACAGAGCACCAGCCCCACGGCGGCCACCGTCACATCTATGAGCCGCTTGACCAGCAGGGCCCCTTTGCTGATGGCGACCGTCCGTACGCCGATGAGGGGCACCCCGCCCAGGTCCTCCAC
Source organism: Thermoflexus sp. (assembly GCA_028276215.1). Lineage (GTDB taxonomy): Bacteria > Chloroflexota > Anaerolineae > B4-G1 > DUEL01 > SpSt-77. The sequence goes on from JAPYWT010000120.1 coordinate 5,634, forward strand.
GTTCACCTGCGTCAGGCTCATCTGGAACAGGTCGGGGACGATGCGGGGGCGCACCCCGCGCCGCTCGCACTCCCGCACGATGCCCATGATTTTGCGGTGGTACATCCAGGGCAGGGTGATGATGACCTCGTCGGGCCGCTCTTCGTCCAGGATGGTCGGAAGGTTATCCAGCGGGCCCAGTGCTTTGAAGCGCCCGATGTCGGTGTACCCCTTCTCGGGGTTATCGTCCACGAAGCCGACAACGCGGTAGCCCAGGTCCGGGCGGGCGACGATGGTGCGCATGACGGTCCGCCCAATCTCCCCGGCGCCGACGATGACGACCCGTTTGATGCCGACCCCGCGCCGTCGCAGGTACGCGATGGCGAGGCCCTCCGCGCCCCGTACCAGCGCCAGCAGCCCGATGGTCAGGAGGCCCACCTCAACGAGCATGACGCGGGAATAGTACCGCGGCCGGAAGACGAAGGTGACCGCCAGCATCAGCACCGTCACCTTCGCCGTGGAATTGGTGATCCGGTAGACCTGGTCCATCCAGGAGCGCGGCCAGGTCCGGTACACCCCGTCCACCACGAAGAAGACCGGCGTCAGGATGACGTAGAGGATCAGGAACGGGAGGTAGGCGGAAAGGGGCGCGTCGTAGGCGACGTCCAGGAACCAGCGCAGGTCGTAGCGCACCCAGTAGCCCGCCAGAAAGGCAACGATGACGATGACAATGTCCAGCAGGACCACCCACCCGGGCACACGGCCGTTCCGGCTCATGGTTTCCCTCCCACAGATTCCTGGTACACGGTAACCGTATCGGCGGCGGTACGGGGCCAGGAGAAGCGGGCGGCGTGCTCCAGCCCCCGCTGCCGCAACGTCTCCCGCAGGGTCTCATCGGTCAGCAGGCGGTGCAGGCCGTCGGCGATGGCCTCCACGTCGGTCGGGTCCACCAGGAGCGCGCCGTCCCCCGCGGCCTCCGGCAGGGCAGAGGTGGAGGAGGTCAGCACGGGGGTGCCGCAGGCCTGGGCCTCCAGGACCGGCAGGCCGAAGCCCTCGTAGAGGGACGGGTAGGCGAAGGCCCGGGCGGCGTTGTACCAGAAGGGGAGTTCGTCGTTGGGGACGTAGCCGGGAAAATGGACGCGGGAGGAGAGCCCCCGTCGCTCCACGGTGGCGAAAATCTCGTCGTCGTACCAGCCCCGGGCGCCGGCCAGCACCAGGGCAGTGTCGGCGTCCGCGCCGGAGCGGGCGAACGCCTCTATCAGCCGGACCAGGTTCTTGCGCGGCTCCAGCGTCCCCACGAAAAGGACGAAGCGGTCCGGGAGCCCCTGTCGGGCCCGGAACGCGGCCACCTCCTCCGCCGACAGGGGGCGGAAGATGGGGTCCACCCCGTGGTAGACGACGCGGATTTTCTCCCGCGCGATGCCCAGCAGGCGGACCGTCTCTTCGGCGGTATGGGCGGAGACGGCGATGACCCGCCGGGCCCGCCGGACGGAGAGGCGGGTAAAGAGGCGCAGGTAGAACCGGTTGGCGGGACGGAAAAGGTACGGGTAGCGCAGAAAACTCAGGTCGTGGACGGTGACGACCACAGGGCAGG